>DAOWIP010000215.1 GCA_030640865.1 Sedimentisphaerales bacterium
ATTAAATAATTGTCGCGCGGGTTGAGATTGTAGAGGATGGTTTTTGCGAGTTTGTTCTGTTGGTCGAGCCTGTCCAACAGCTTGCTCAACGGGCGGGCGATCTCAAAATCACCAATCGAATCGAAGCCGGTGTCCGGCCCGATATCCTGGAACTTGCGGGTGTTGTTATTCCGCAGGGCGCCCAAATGAAACTGCTGAACCCAACCCTTCTCAGCATCCATAACACCAAACTCAACAAGCATAGCCGACTTGAATTTGAGTTGCTCGGCTTGGTCAAGCTCCTGGCGGGAACGAATTTTATCAAAGATATTCCTGATTTCCTCTTCGTGGTAATCCTCGGAGTAGGGACTGTCCAGACCGTGGTCGCTGATACGGCAGCCCACCTGATGAAAATAATCATGCCGCTTGCGCAGCGCATCCATAAACGCGTTGTAATTGTTGATATCGACTTCCGCGGCCTGTGCCAAAGCATCGATATAGCCGTTCCAACTCTCTACATTTTCAACGGCTAATGCCTTATCAGGTCGCCAGGCGGGCAGAACCTTGATCTCGAACTTGTCTTCCGCGATTTTCTTATGATGTTCAAGCGAATCAATTGGGTCATCGGTAGTACAGACGACCTTAACGTTCATCTTGCGCATAAGATTGCGGACGCTGAACTCCGGCGAACTGAGCATTTCGCCACATTTATCGTATATTTTCCGGGCTGTTTTTGGACTCAACAGGCTGTCTATCTCGAAGTATCGCTTAAGCTCCAGGTGCGTCCAGTGGTACAGTGGGTTGCCTAAACAATAGGGGACAGTCTCGGCCCATTTTTCGAACTTTGCATAATCGCTCTCTTCGCCGGTGCAGAAGCGTTCTTCGATGCCGTGCGTTCGCATAGCCCGCCATTTGTAATGGTCGCCGTACAGCCAAACCTCGGTAAGGTTTCCATAGCTCTTGTCAGCGGCAATCTCTGCCGACGACAGATGGCAGTGATAGTCGAAAATGGGCATCTTGGCCGCGTGTTTATGATAAAGTTCTTTTGCCGTTTCGGTTTGCAGGAGAAAATTTTTCGTGATAAATTTCTTAGCCATTTAAGTATCCTTTTTATCACTAAACTTTTGCAAAACTCCAGTTATCACAGAGAACTCGGCCATCGGCGGATGATGAGAGTGTTATTCTGGCCGCCAAAGCCGAATGAGTTTGACATGACGACATTTAACTCGGCTTTACGGGCATGGTTGGGTACATAATCGAGATCGCATTCGGCGTCCGGCTCGAACAGGTTAGTTGTTGGCGGTATGATTTGGTCGCGTAGTGCCAACACGCAGGTGATAAGTTCTACTGCGCCGGCAGCGGCAATAAGATGCCCTAACATACTTTTCACGCTACTGATGGGAATATGCCCGGCCCGGTCGCCGAACACATTTTTAATGATTTTTGTTTCGATGGTGTCGTTCTCGACGGTCCCTGTCCCGTGGGCGCTGATATAGTCGATTTTTTCACCGCTCAGGCCTGCGTCTTTCAATGCCAGTATGACCGCAGCCGTACCACCGCGTCCGTCCTCGTGCTGGTCGGTTACCCGGAAGGCGTCGGCGGTACTGCCGTAGCCGATTATCTCGGCCAGGATAGGCACGCCACGACGGCGGGCGCATTCGAGTTCTTCAAGAATCAGGGCGCCGGCACCCTCGGCAAGAACGAATCCATCGCGGTCTTTTTCAAATGGACGCGAGGCTGTGGCAATGTCGTCGTTGCGGGTCGATAAGGCGGTCAGCCGATTGAAACCGGTCAGTCCCAGTGGATGAATCATCGAATGAGTACCGCCGGTAACTATTATGTCGGCGTTGCCGTAGCGGATAAGTTCATTTGCTTCGCCGAGGGCTTGGGTACTGGCGGCGCAGGCTGTCAGACAGCTCATACATGGCCCGCGAAGTTTGAACAGCCGGGCCAGATAGGCGCCCGGCATATTTGGTTCCTGTTCGAGTTCGCGGATAGCGTCCATGCGTTCGAGGGCGGTTTGTGCCCATTGGTGCCAGTCCATTTCGTTACTGTCGTTTTGCCAGCCGTTGACAGCCGCCGCGGCGAAATTATCAAAATCGAGTGGCCCCTCACCGGCGCCTAAATAGACACCGATATTTTCGTTGGCGGGGATATTTTCGGCAGGACGCTCATTTATTGGAAAGGGTAGCTTTGCCTGTCGCCAGGCCTGTAGGGCAGCGGTAATAATAAATCGTGAGTTTCGTCCTGCCTGACGGTATTCGTTGTGCATATCGGCGGGCAGGTCTGCCAGGTGGTCATAGTTCGGAACCTCAGCCGAAAACTGTGAAGGAAACGTCGAGGCGTCGAAAAGGGTGGTTTTTTTTATGCCGCTGTCACCTTTGAGCAGTCGTTGCCACATTTGTTCAACGTCATTGCCCAACGGTGTTACAACACCCGTACCGGTTATTACAACTCTGCGTTTTGCCATTTTATCAACTTCTCAGCCCCCTATGTTAATAGGGGGTCATTTCCGCGAAAGCAGGAATCCACTCTTTACGCTTTTCACACCCTTCTTACCCTCTTACCCTCTTACCCTCTTATACTCATACACCCTTACACCCATTCACTAATCATCAACGCCGCCGTTTGTCCGCCGTAGGTATAGCAGCAGGCCATCGCGTGGTCGATTGAAGCGTCAATCGGTTTTGTATTGTTAATATTCAGACCGTATTCTGCCGGTTGGTTCGGGCAGTTCATAGTTGCCGGAATTTTCTTTTCGTGCAGGGCCAGTACTGCCGTTGCGAAATCGATTGCCCCTGCTCCTGCCCCGCAATTGCCGAACCGGCTTTTTGTGGCGAAGACAGATAAGTCTCTCGTATGCTCCCCGAAGACGGCTTTGATTGCCTGGGCCTCGCTACGGTCATGACTGGCCACGGCTACGCCATGCGGTATGAGCAGTTGTATTTGATTGGGACTCAGGTTCGCTTCCCGCAGTGCTTTTTGCATGGCCAGGCGAATACCGATAGCCTGTTCTTCCGGCTCGACGAAGTCTTTGCTGAAATTATATGATGCGCCGAAGCCGGTCAGTTCTGCATAGATTGTCGCGCCTCGACGGCGGGCATGTTCCATTTCTTCCAGCACTACTATTCCGCCCCCGTCGCCTGCCACATTACCATCGGCGTCACGGTCGAAGGGCCGACATGCCTGTTCGGGACGATCGTTGTAATGGGTACTGGCTCGGTTGATCAGACATTGTCGCATGAGGTTCATCGGATTGACTTTGCTCTCGGCCCCGCCGGCGACCATAATGTCGGCTCTGTCGTGAACGATATTACGATACGCTTCGCCGATTGCCAGTGCGCCGGAGACCTCGGCACAGGTAATCGAGTTACTGGGTCCTTGTAGATCATGGATGATAGTGATATGGCAACTGAGCATATTCGGCAGGTATTTCAGCAGCCACAGTGGTGTCAGCCAATCCATTCCTTCTTTGCCCCATTTGCGCAGGCTGAATTGGCCGTTTTCGCTGCCGTGTTCGAGTGCGGCAGCCAGTTCCACAAGGTCGCAGCAGATAAGTCCCGCCCCGATATTAACACCACTGCGAACGGGATCAATATCGACTGGGCCGTCAGGGTCGGTGCCGCGTGTTTTGAGTCCGGCGTCACGGAACGCGCCGTCGGCTGCCGCTATGGCCAATTCGATATCACGTGACATAAGTTTAATTGATTTGCGCTGGGTCTTCGGAACAATTTTCGACATTTTCAGTTTTGGTGCTTCGCCTGCCACCTGGCTGGGGAATTTGCCCGGATCGAAGGCCTGGATTCGATCTATCCCGATCGTTCCATCGAGTAGCGCCTGGAAATATTGCTCTCGGCCTATGCCCAGGGCGTTGATTATTCCTACTCCGGTAATAACGACACGGCGTTCCGCCATAGTTTTACATCTCCGGCTCATCAGATGGCAGGTAACATTTCAGCAGGTTCATAAACTGAGCGTTGAAGACGAAGTTTTCTTCGGGAAACTCCATTCCTGCCAGGTTTCGATCAATGTGGCTGAACATCAGATTGATTTCTGCGATGAGTTGGTTTTCGCAACGGATAGTGCCGCTTATGACAGCCGCTTCTTCGGCTATGTTATCGATAATTGCTTCGAGGTGGAGTTGGTCGCCGGGACGTACGAGTTTGTGAAACACTGCCTTGCCTACTTTGGCCAGGATAACCTTTTCCTGAAATCGACGGGCCTGGCCGACAAGTATCCCGCCCGTTTGTGCCATCGCCTCGATCATCAGTGAAGCCGGCATAGTCGGATAGCCGGGAAAATGGTCGTGCAGATGTTCTTCAGCCATTGTAACGTTTTTAATTGCCACCGCCCGTTTGCCTGGCTCGAACTCCACAAATTTATCGATCCATATCCAACGCATATATCTTAATTTCTCATTAGCCCCTGCTGTCAAGCGGGGGTCTATATGTAGGGCGGGCCATGCCCGCCACGCCTTTTTCTTTATTCAATATTTCTGGTTCAACTCCAATAAAGTTGATGCTTTTTTCAAGGTCTTGATTA
>DAOWIP010000337.1 GCA_030640865.1 Sedimentisphaerales bacterium
AGAATATAGAAGAAAGCACGGGTTGTACGTATTTGAGATGCGGTAGTATAAAAGGTAAAAAAAGATATGTCAAATTTAGTACCAATAGTAATCGAGACAACCGGGCGGGGAGAACGGGCGTATGACATATATTCCCGACTGCTGCGGGATAGAATAATTTTTCTTGGCGGGTCGGTGGACGATGAGACAGCCAACCTGATAGTCGCCCAAATGCTGTTTCTGAGCAATGAAGACTCGAAAAGCGATATTCATTTTTATATCAATTCGCCCGGCGGGTCGGTTACGGCGGGTTTGGCTGTCTATGATACGATGCGGTTTCTGCGATGTGATGTGAGTACCTATTGCGTGGGACTGGCGGCAAGTATGGGGGCGTTACTGCTGTTGGGAGGAACCGAGGGCAAACGCTTTATACTGCCCAATTCCAGTGTGCTGCTGCATCAGCCGATGATCCGGGGCCAAATAACAGGGCCTGCAACCGATCTGCAAATCGAAGCGGAAGAGATGTTGCGAGTTCGAGAACGACTCTATACCATCATAGCCGAACATACCGGTAAAGAATTGGCGGTTGTCGAAAAAGACTGCGACCGTAATTACTGGATGAACGCTCAGGAGTCAGTAGAATACAGAGTTGCCGACAAGGTTCTGGATAAGATGCCGGAAGAAGAGGAGTAGCGAATTCAGAATTCAGAAGAGAAGATCGAACAGAAGGTGGCGAAGATAACAAAAATAGTCTTCTGATTTATTTGGGATTGCGGCGATGCGAAATAAGACGATATTCATTTCGTTAATTCTAATCGTTTTTTGTGGTATGGGATGCGGGGTTCGGCTGGATAAGGCAAAGCCCGCAGCAGACGACCCAGCCGCGCAAATCAAACAACTCCGAAAAGAACTTGCGGACAAACGCAGCCAAGTCGAAAAGCTCAACAAGCAATTAACCGTCTTACGAGGTTTCACGGCCGACCGTATGGAGTATCTGGTACGTGTGGATCAGGTCAAATTCGGCCGATTCACCCGCGCCTACGACGAAGACAAAGACGGACTTGATGATGGTATAAATGTGTACTTGGTTCTGAATGACAAGTTTGCTGATAAAATCAAGGCGGCAGGGGAAGTAGGGATTGAGTTGTGGGACCTGGCGGCGGATGAGGGCCAGCGGCTTATTCAGGAACGCCGTTACGGCCTTATTGAAGTAGCAGACCACTGGCTGAGCGGGTTTATGACCGATCACTATAAATTCAGGCTGGCCTGGTCGAAGGAAAAACGGCCGAGCCATCCCAATCTGACGCTCAAACTGAACTTCAAAGAAGCCCTGACAGGTAATGTTTTCGAGATACAGAAATTGATCACCACCTCTGTTTCCCGTCCACAACGCTGATGACTGGTAAAAATAATACTACAGCGAGCCATCCACCTCGAAGACTCGGTGGCTGCCGCCCAGGGTGCCTGTTCTTTTAGATTCGAAAGGACATTTCTTGAACCTCCTCGTAATAACCAATAACCCACAGCGGCCCAGCTTCCGGCAGCGTATAAAAATTTACCTCGATGCTCTGAGTAAAAATGGTGTGAACTGCGAAATTGTCCGCTTCCCTTCACAATCTGTTATTCGTCGGAGATTCTTTCGGCGATGTGCCGATTTCGATGCGGTTTATCTCCATAAGAAAAAACTGAACTGCCTGGATGCCTGTTGGCTTCGTCGTTATAGCCGTAAGGTCATCTATGATTTCGATGATGCTGTAATGTACAGCGACAAAGACCCGTGCCGAGAGAGCTACTCCCGAGAACGGCTGTTCCGGCGAACAGTGAAATCGGCTGATCTTGTCATTGCCGGCAATCCCTACCTCGCTGACCGTGCCCGTCGCTATAACCAAAACGTGCAAATACTGCCGACCGGTATCAATGTCGATGATTATCAAACGGCAGCCGACAGAGAAAATGACGGCAAGATTGTTCTGGTCTGGATCGGCAGTAAAAGTACGCTAAAATACCTGGCCCAAATAGCCCCGGCTCTCGAAGAGATCGGGCAGCGGTATCCGCAGGCTGTTCTCCGCATTATTTGCGATGAATTTTTGGATTTAACCCATATACCAGTGGAAAAGAAAATCTGGTCGTTAGAAAGCCAATCAGCCGAATTAACCACCAGTGATATCGGCTTGTCTCCTCTGCCGGATAATCGCTTCACTCGTGGAAAATGTGGTTTCAAGATTCTGCAATATGCCGCGGCATCTCTGCCGACAGTATCATCACCTGTTGGGGTCAATTGCGATTACGTGCAGGACGGCATCACCGGCTACCATGCCGTCAATCACAAACAATGGGTTGACAAAATCAGTTATTTGATAGATAATCCCCAGGCAATGAGGTCAATGGGGCAAAACGCCCGCCGAGAAGTTGAAAAGAACTTCGATATAAAAATTTTGGGCGAGCGGCTGTGTGAAATGGTTAAAGACGTGATTTAGAAAACCGCGTGGGGTAAGACCCCACCCTACAAGACTAATTTATTGGTGAGTAATGGGTAGCACTAACCAACTCTTGTACATTCAAAAGTACGCTGAACAATTGCAGGGTCCCTATCTGGAAGTCGGTTCAAAGGATTACGGTAATACTCAGGATATTCGTTCACTTTTTTTGAAACGTGATAACTATATCGGCCTTGATATAAGTGAAGGTAAAGGGGTCGATCTGGTCCTGGACCTGACCAATAAATTCGAGGAAATCGACGCAAAACTCGAGGGTCGCCGATTTGGAACTATCTTTTGCCTAAGCGTCCTGGAACATTGCGATCAGCCCTTTGTCATGGCGGATAATATGACTCGCCTGCTTGAAAAAGACGGCAAGTTGGTTATCTCACTTCCATTTGCATGGCAGTTTCATGGGTACCCTTCCGACTACTGGCGATTTACCCCGGAAGGGATTAAAAAGCTGTTCCCACGGCTGTCTTTTCAAGACGATCTGGGGGTGGCCACTACGCCCGCCAGTAAAGAAACTTCACCACTTGATGAAAACGTCGGAATAATTCCTTTCAGTTCCAAGGCAAACTGGTCAAAAGGACGTGTCCTCCGTGGTATTTCCGCTAAAATCCTGAAGCTGTTGGCCAAGATAGGCCTGTTGCGTTGGCTTGTCGGGAACGGGTATGTATTAGCTCCCACTATGATAACCATGCTCGGTGTCAAAGATAAAGGCTGAGCAGGCGGAATGCTAAACACAGGAGAAAGAATACAGGTGCGCCAAGCAAAGCTGGTGTGAGCAAGCTGGACAATCCAGCCTGGCCAAAGGTTAGCCACCGGGCCGGAACAGAACTTTGCGTATAATGGGGTAACAAATTATGCGAAGCCAAAGGGATGGCGGTTTATCGGCGCAAACGGGCGTGAAGGTATTGAGTCCCGAAATTTCAATTGTCGCATTGGGTAATGTCCGGTGGAGCATGTGGCTCACTCGAAGGGGCCGGCGATAAGTCGTAGAGGACGGCGGACGCGTTGGCCGGACACAGAATCGGAATACGAACGTAGTTCAAAGTACTCCTGTCGGGACAGCGTGGAGGGTTTACGCTGATAGTACCGTGAGGCTTATCGAAGAGCCGGATGTGGGAAATCTACAAGTCCGGTTCTGTGAGGGACATTGAAGTTTTTTCACAAGGTTGAATATTGTGGCACTCTTGATACCGAAAGGCAAGAGAAACAGAGAAAACAAATTAAACCTAAATGAAGAAACCATATTATGTCTACT
>DAOWIP010000288.1 GCA_030640865.1 Sedimentisphaerales bacterium
GGCAGGGCTGATCCGGATGGAAAAGGGACAGTCCCAGGCCGCACCGCGTCTAAGTACATACTCAAGCACGTCTGGTCCGATGTAATTATACAGACCAAATATCCATCCAAATTCGATGCGCGTGAAATCCAGTGCTCTTACTGGGGCTGTGCGGCAGGAGACATGATAACAGAAATTCTTTACATGCTTGGACGGCACATCGTAAGCATTACTTCGGCTCATCATGTGCCAACTGAAGTGGCTGTTCAGTGCCGTCTCGCACACGGAAGGTTCCCTCTGGAAATGGCGATAGACACGGTATTGCGCATTGACGACGTGATACCAGAACGGTCGGTGGACGTCCTCGGCTCCGTCGAAATATACCATATCGTACGGGCCTGTCTGACGGGTGATTTCGCCGAGACGCTGCGCAGTCTCGTCCTGAATGTCCGTATTCTGGTCGAACCGGATGAAGATGACCCAGTCGTCCACATCCAGCAGGCTCACCTTTTCGCCCGGCCGATGTTCAGCCGGGGTGGTATCAAGATGGCCCCGCTCGCATCCGCTAAACCTGAACGGCGCACTTGTGGTATAACTCTGATAGGAGATCAATTCATTACCGGCCTTGAGAATCCGCATGCCGTCCTTCATAGCGCAACCGCTGGGATTCTCGTTAACGGTGATCGTATCGACCTTACTGTCTATTTTTGTGAAAAACGTGAAGTTGCGTACCTTATTGATTCGGTCATCCGGTACCGGAGTTATATATAAATCGTTTTTGGTCGCCTTGTTGTAGTGAATATGCAAACCCACTTTAAGCCCCGCGCTACGGATCGCGTCGGTTACCTTTTTCAGGTCGGACATACCGTTGGGGTATTGTGAATTCCATGTGAAATGGCCCGCGTCCTGCGAGAAAGCTCTGTAGGAGAACAGGATCATACGGAGTCCGCATCGCTTGGCCAGTTTGATATATTCATCTATGTTCTCAGGGGTTGGGTGGTAGCTCCAAAGATAGGAATAGTTCTGAACGGGCAGACGGCGATGCCGGGCACCGGAGGGCATATTGAAATCGCGTTCCACGATTTCCATTGTGTCGAGGAACTTGTTTTTCGGATCACGGACACCGAAGAGTACCGCGACGGTCCCTTTGAGGGCTACTCTTTTCTCAGCGATTGCCTTCATCTCAACATATTGCTCGTGTTGATTCATCCCGGCATTTGTCTTGATATTGCCTGCGCAGAGGCAGATACCGAAGTCGTCATCGTAGGCCACATTGATCCACGGCCCAAGGTACGGCAGTCTTTTTACCTTGAGATTGAGCAAATCGATACGGTCGATGGGCTTGCCTTCTATGGATAGCAACTCAAACGCCAGATAATCCGGGTGTCTTTTCACCTGGTATGTCGCTTTGACCTGTGCCGTGGCGAATTCGATTGTAAGTTTGTCCCCGGCTAAAGACGCACCGGACGCTGGAAAAGATTGTCCACCGTGGTATGCCGGGGCCTCGTTTTCGACAAAGTCTTTCTGGGACGCGTAAGCCAATTGTCCGCCGCGATAGACTATAGCGACAGATGCCGGTTCGGAAACCCAGTTATACTCGGTGCCGCAGGGCTTGGCCGTCAGGCTCTGTACGACACCGTCATTTCTTATCTCCAATCGCAGATCATGTGTTTCAAGTACCACCTGTGTAACCGCAGTATGGCAGCCCCCTGCCGTAAATAACAAACCCAACAGTGCCATAACTCGTTTATTCATAATAGCTAACCTTTTTAATAGCCCTCAAATTACCGGTTTATACGCAAATACAATTGTGCCATATCCGGCTAATATATTGCAACATTAGTAGTTAAACGATGCAGTAAAAGCAAGGTTTTTCTACCGAAACAGGCTGTTCGGCCCCAAAAATACCCTTGCCTGGCCCGGGAAATATGCTATATTCTCACATAATCGTTGAAAAAGTTGCATCTTTATGCCCTGTTTTTACAGAATAGTTAGTGTTTTTTCGCAATTTCGGAGAATTAAATGGCAAGTTATTCGGTAGATGACATTCGGAATATTGTTTTATTGGGACACGCCGGTTCCGGCAAAACCTCCCTCGCTGAGGCCGTTCTGCACAAAACCGGCATTACGAACCGGCTCGGCAGTGTGGATGACAAAAGCAGTATAATGGACGCCGACGAGGAAGAAAAGCACCGCGGCCACTCCATAGACTCTGCCTTGGCCCATATCAGCTTTAAGGGCAGGGAAATCAATCTTATCGACACACCTGGTTACCCTGATTTTCTCGGTGCTGCGCTTAGTGCGTTGTCGGCCGCTGAAACCGCCGTTATTGTTGTCAGCGCATCAGCCGGTATCCAGATGAACACGCGAAAGCTCTTCCAGGCCGCCAGAAATCGCGGTATGGCCTGTATAATCGTCGTTAATAAAATCGACGCCGGTACAGATGATCTGGAAGGGCTGGTCAAGTCTATTCAGGAGAGTTTCGGAATGGAATGCCGCTGCGCGAACCTGGCGGCATCGGACGGCAGCACAGTAATAGACTGTATCAATCAGGATAGTGGAGAGGGTGCCTTCTCCGACGTCGCCGACGCTCATACCAACCTGATGGAGACTGTTATCGAGGCTGACGAAGAGCTTATGGAAAAATATCTCGGCGGTGAGGAAATTGATACGGAAAAGCTCGCCTCTGTTTTTACCGAGGCGATGATCTCTCAATCAATAGTTCCGATTATCTTTACCAGTGCCCGAAATGAGGCTGGCATCGAGCCGCTGCTGGAACTCGTTGCCCAATACGCCCCCAGTCCGACCAATGGCGCCAAGCTCAAACTCACAACCGGTTCCGGCGAAGAACAAACCACGGAGGAA
>DAOWIP010000273.1 GCA_030640865.1 Sedimentisphaerales bacterium
AACACTCATCATCCTCGATCCCCAAAGCCGCTCGTACATCCGATGCGTAATCATCAGGCGGTTCGGGGGGGTTGTCGAAGTCCATAACATTGGGGATTATCGTGGCCGAAATACCGGTTCGCAGACTCAATTGGTTGTCGGCTGATGAATTTATCACCACGTGGTGCATGGAAGGTAAGTGCGGCGGAAAAGCCATATTCAGATAATCCCAGACCGCGTTCTTTAAGAACCGTTGCCGCTCCCAAAATAAGTCGTGATGGTGCGCAATAGTTTTTATTCCGGTCTCGGCGATCACTTCCGTAAGCGCCAGGGCCAACGGAATGTTCATTGGAATGGCCAAACAGTTCTCCGCTACGAAGATGTTTATGCCGAATTTATCGATAAAGGCGTAAATATGTTCTTTCAGTTCATCTTTGACGGTATGAATTTTTTGGGTGATCGAGCGAGGACGTACCTTGACACCGAAACACGCCTTCTGGATTTCCTTAATTTGGGGGTGTCTGAAGTATGCTTTTTCGACCAGCATCGATTTGTCGGCAGGGGTGTCCAGCTTTCCGGCCAGATAGAAACAAGGCATTCCTTCCTGCTCAAAAATGGTAGCCCATTTTTCAGCCTCCAGCGAGACGCCGTCCATCCCGGCCAACCGCGTAGCGATAAAACCGACTTTACATTTTGTTTTATCAATCATTGGTTCCACCATTATATATCTACAACTCCGCGGCCAGTGCCGGTATGCCCTGATCGTCCCAGCCCCGCTTTTGATAATAGAGGCTGAGCATTTTTTCATACTCGTCCCGGTCGCATACCCTGCCCGCCAGCGGTCCGCTGTGGATCGGCACTTCAAATGCCATCGGCGGTGGATAATCGTCTGTCTTGGTTGTTCCCAGTTTCACACCTATTGAGCGGGTCATATTATAGATATGCTCCGATTTTTGCAACAGATCGTCAAGGCTGTATTCTTTTCCGACTACGGCACTGAACAATTCCGCGTAAAAGTCTTCATGGAAGCCCAGTTCTATCCACGGCAGCCGGCACACCCCGAACATATCGAATAACGAACGAATGTGCTGATGGTAAATTACAAGATCAACTTTTTCCTCGATTCCCCAGTCGGCCCCCATTTCCAGTTCTTTTCCCACTGTCCATGCCCGTGTATGATGCGCCCCGATGTCGCTGGTTCCATAAGCCAACGCCATCGAACCGGCGCCCCGACAGTCATAGGCCGACTGTTCCAGTCCTTTGACGTGATTTATAAGCGGTTTCAATTGTGGCCAACGCTTAAGCACTCCTTTGGCGCCTAATGCGAGCGTTGCCCCGATTGACTCACATTTAGCGGTTTGTTCAATCAGTTCCAGAATCCTTTCGGCGTCTCCCCACCCGATCGGCCTGCCGCCCAGATCGTCGATGCTTAACAGGTCTTTTTCGTAACCGTCGATGATCGCTCCGATCAGGTTCCCCATCGAAATAGTATCAACGCCCAGATCATCACAAAGATGATTGCCCCGCAGTATCGCCCCAAAATCGTCAATGCCCACGTTCGAGCCTAACATCGCTGCCGTCTCGTACTCCGGCCCTTCCACTACTGTGCCGGCATATTTGCCTTCCTTGGCAAGGTTGATATTACCGCAGCACATCGGACAGGCGAAACAACCCGTATTGCCGATTTTGTAGTTGGCTTCCATTGTGAAGCCGTTAATCTGTTCCGCCTTTTCGAAATGCACATCGTGAAAATTATAGGTAGGCAATATGCCGATTTTGTTGGCATAGTCGATCACACTCATCAACCCCTGGCGACGCCAGAAATCCATCATTTTGTGTTCGGACAGTTCCCGATATGCCTGGTTCGATATCTCTTCCACCCGTTTCAGATCATCCACCGGCAGATCGCGGTCGCCCCGTACCGCGATGGCCTTGAGGTTCTTACTGCCCATCACCGCACCGATCCCGCATCGGCCGGCGTTACGACTCCAGTCGCTGGTTATGCACGCGAACCTTACAAGGTTCTCACCCGCCAGCCCAATCGACGCCACTCTGATATCGTGATCGCCCAGTTTTTCCCGTATTCGTCCTTCGGTCTCCAGGTTCCCCTTACCGGCCAATTCCGGACACTCAACGATATTCA
>DAOWIP010000401.1 GCA_030640865.1 Sedimentisphaerales bacterium
CGCACCGCCCAGAAATCCAGAATAACTATATGTTTCCCCTTGTGTTGGGCCAGTTCCATTTGCCCACCATCCACGAGTGTCGCCTCGAAATTCGGCGCCGGCTGACCGATCAGTTTATTCTCGCCAAATTTCCGCACGGCTCGCGCCCCCGGCGGCGGCTCAAATTGGAACCGTTCCGACCCTGCCGGATTATTCACCACCCAGTTGCTGAATTCCCACTCGAACTTTGCCCGTAATTTTGCCTGTACCACCTCGGCAGCAATTTTACGCAGCAGCGGCTTCTTACCCACCTCCACCCATAAATGCCAGTCCAGGGCGTCCTTTGTATATTTCAGATGATGACAATCCGTTTTGTTGACTGTCTCCGTTCCGAGATATCGGCTGTTTTGTATGCCCTGAAAAAACAGTTCATACGAATTGTTTGACAACAGAACATCTAAAAGGGGGATTGTCTGCTGGATTACCGCCCCGGCCTCACTGCCGCTGCCGAAAATATCGTCAAATTTCGACGGCGCAGGTTTTAGTACATACTGATTTAACTGCGGATGATAGGTGGCGACTTTTTCGCCGTCGCATACTACCATTGGCCCCATAGTACCTTTCTTGTGTATCAGTGCCAGCCGGTCAGGCCGCTGCATAGCGAAGGAAAACTCTTCCCGCACCTTTTGCATCAGCGGACTGTTATCGATATGTATGGTGGAAGCAACAGTAACGCTGAAGCCCGGAAGCTGTTGGACATAGCGAGCAAAATTCCGGACGACCTCTTTTATTTTTTCGTCTTCTGTCTGTTTTTTCTTTTGCTCCTGCCCGGTTGCCACACTTGACAAACCCAGCATTAGCAACGTTACCACAACCTGATATTTAACCCGTTTTTTTGTCATTACTTTTTCCCTTGTACTTATCCAACCTTCCAAATCTCCAAATCATTCAATCATTAAATTCTTCACATATACCCCAGTGCCTTCAGATGTTGTTTTACCTTTTCAATCTCTTTTGCCCCGGCTGACTCACTGCCCGCCAACTCGTGACTGGCCACCAGGTCCCGCAGCACATATACAACGAAATCCGTCACTGAGTTATATCCAGCCCCTTCTATCACCGCGGATATCTTCTCATACAACGGCCGCGGTATCTTAATGGTTACCTTGCCTGTGTTTTTTGCTGTTATGTCGGCCATATTTATCACACTCCTGCAATACTCCAATAACACTCCTATTAGAGCGTATGTCGTCGTTTTTGTCAAGTCTTTTTTGGTGATACCGTCAAAAGTCTAAAAAAAGCATCAAAACCCGCGTTTCCAGCTCAATAATCAATGTAGTATGGCGTAGGCCACCCTGCGATTGCTGTTTTTCTCTCTACTCTCCACTCTCTACTCTCCACTTATTCCCTGCCCATCGCCGTACCATCATAATAATAATACCGCCCGTCATTCCCAGTACCACTACATCGGCGATCAGCAGAGGTATCATTCCAGCCGTATGTTCCATTACGCCCGGAATATATTTCACTACCAGCAGCCGAATCAGCATAGTCAATGAGGTTACCAGCATAAACAGTGCCGGTATTAGTGTGTACCAGATAGTTCGTTTATGTCTCATCAGCCACGTTGTGCCTACCAGCAGTGCCAGCGCCGCCAGCAACTGGTTCGCCGAGCCGAAGATGCTCCATAATACTTTATACCCCTGTCCCCACCCTAACAGCAGCATCAGGGCCACGGCGATACCTGAATTAACCCAATAATATTTCAGTGTTCGCAGAAGGACTCGCAGTACGCCGCCGGTCTGAATTATCTCATCGGCCTGCGGTCTTTCTGTCGCAAACGGTTTCTCGATACTCAACCCGCCGGCGCCGGACAATTCAATTGTTTCTCGCGGCGACGGAGTCGCCTGTTTCGTCTCGCTCGGCTTTGCCTCGGCGAAGACGTCATAGCGGCCGAAGAACGTGGCCCAGCCTTCTTCAATCATATAGCGTGTGAGTCGGATGGCCGTATCGAGGGTAGTTACCAGAAATCCTTCCAGCAGCAGCATTGCGCCCAGCGCACCAGCCGCCACCGGCAGCCCCCACCCCGCGTGGACGGTATAGCCGACGCTCATTGCAAATGTGAGTACCGCGTTACCCTTGCCCATAGCGGGATAGCAGTAGCCTTTGTAGCCGGACAGCGAAAGCCCGACAATCAGGCAGCAGACCACACACACAGCGAGAAAACTTTCCAGCAGCATAGCGTAATATCCTACATGCCGTGCCGCTTTTTCGTTGTTGAGTTGTTTACAGGTAGTACCGCCGGCGCACAAGCTGTGGAACCCACTGACAGCTCCGCAGGCGATGGTTATAAACAGCACCGGCCAGCCCGATCCCAGTTTCTCTGACGCCGCCGACCAGTTATTCAGTGGAATCGCCGCCGTCCCGGCCATCTCGCCGCCGCCCCGCACAGCCGCCGCCAGCAGGGTAATGAACAGAAAGAGCATCCCAACATATAGAATATGGACATTGATAAAATCACGGCTCTGCAGAAACAGCCAGACCGGCACACCTGCCGAAAAGAGAACATAGCCGCTTATCATCAGTTTCCATGTTGACGGTGCCACCGCTACCGGCCATTTTAGGCCGACGAGGATCGAGGCCACGCAAATCCCGATCGCCAGTAGCGAGCAGACCCATATCGGCCACTTCCGTTTCAGATATAGAAACCCCATCAGCGGCGAGCAGGCGGTAATAACTATTACTGAGGTGGAGGCGATCCCGCCTATGACCGCATGCGGTTCACTCTTGCCCGTGTGTGGGTTGACAATGCTCACTTCCCGGAACATGGTTTGGCCCTTTTCCAAGCCTAAGTCTGACAGAGCAACCTCGGATGTCAGCGCCGTAGCCGAAAGGTCCAGAAACGCCGCGCACACCAGCACCAGAATCGCTACGAGGATCACCAGCATCATTATAAAGGAAGCCGGCCCGATATAGCGGCGGGCCACAACTGTAAGATTTTTCCCGCCTTCGCGCATGGTTACGAAAGTGGCAACGTAATCGTGTACCGCGCCAAGGAATACGCCGCCCAGCAAAATCCACAACAGTGCCGGCCCCCACCCATACAGAATCGCCAGCACCGGCCCGATGATCGGCCCTGCTCCTGCGATCGAGGCGTAATGATGGGCAAACACCACTGCGGTACGTGTAGGAACATAGTCGCGTCCGTCGTTGACCGCCACTGCCGGCGTTATCCGCTCCGGCTGCTCGCCCAAAACCCGGCTGATAAGAGGCGCATAGAAACGAGCGCCTGCAAGCAAAAACAGACTCGATACCAGCATAATCGCCAAAACTACCATAATTACTCTCCATTAAAATGCTCACGATTGAATTGTCTTTATGCGAAGCCGATTGTAACAACCACCTGCCTCAACTGCAAGTATTGTGTCCAGGGTTGATATTGACTTTGAGTACAATTAGAGATATAATTCCGATCTTGTGAAGAATAGCACAAAATGAGGTATTGAACTCGATGAATTTAAAAGGCCTGGTATTTATTATAGTAATGATTGTCTTGTTTCAGCCTGGTTTCGCTGTCTCTCCCGTACAAAACAGCTTGCAGTCTGTACCACCCGCGACCGGCAACTCACAACGCACAATTTTGCAAACGGGCCTTGTCCTGCCGGTCAATGATGATGCCATAACTTCCGCCTGGATCATCGCCCGGCTCCGCGAAAAGCTAAAAAACGCGCCTCCCGAAAAGGATTTGCAGCGGTTTGTGCAAAAAAACCGCCCTCTCGTCTCCGAATTAGTTACCGGTGAGGTATATAATATCCTGCTCTATCAGTATGCCCAGCGCGGCCTGAACAAAATGAATATCCCCGAAGAAGCTATCCAGAAAATTCTTGACGACAAAAAAAAGGAGCTCATCAGTAAATATGATGGCAGCGAACTCCGCATGCGCGACGAACTGACCGAGAAAGGCACTACTATCGAGGAACTACTGGCACAGCATAAACGGGAAGTAGTCATCGCCGGCTATCAGGAAATGCACTTCTATCCCACTCTGACCATCACACGCAGCCAAATACTGCGGTATTATCGCACTCATCTCCAGGAAAAGTTTTGCACAAAACCGACCATCCAGTTTCAACTGATAGACATCCGGAAAAATAACAAGGCCTTTTCTCAACCTCAACAGGCCCAACAGGCCGCCCGTCAGGCCCTGCGAAAAATCAGAGAGGGTATCGACTTTACCAAGGTGGTCGGAGAATATTCCAATGGATTCCGTAAATCTTATGACGGCCTCTGGCGGACCATCGACCCCGACTCTGTCCGCGAACAATACCAGCCGGTCGTTGAGGCACTGAAAAAAATCAAACCCGGCGATGCCACCGATATCATCCAGACCGACGATCATTTCTTCATCGCCAAACTCATTGAGTATAAACAGGCTGCGGTTACTCCCTTTTCGGCAGCACAAACGGAAATCAGAAATATTCTTCGCCGGCAACGCTGGCTGAAATATCAACAAAAACTTGGCAGCGAACTTCTAAAAAAATCCGCGGTCGGCGATATGGAACAGTTTATCAAAAGCACCACACTCGCTGCTTATGAGTGTATGAGTGTATGAGTATAAGAGTGTATGGGTGTAAGGGTGTAAGAATTAGGTTGGTTTGTTATGACTCATAAAGACCTGGATATCTGGAAAGGGGGGGTTGGCCTTGTGACTGAGATATACCGATTGACTCGAGGTTTCCCTAAAATGGAAAATTACGGGTTAGCGTCACAAATGCAAAGAGCTGCGGTTTCCTATCCAAGTAATATCGCAGAGGGTGCTGCTCGCGATTCCATAGCCGAATACGTACGATTTGTATATATTTCATTGGGATCCTTATCAGAGTTGGAAACCCAGATTATTATATCAAAAAATTTAGGTTATGCTTCTGATGTAACCATCTTGCTTAACAAAGTTGAAACGCTACGGAAGATGACATTAAAATTCATCAAATACCTGAAGAACAAAATGGAAAAACATGGTTGATCTTACCAACACTCTTACACCCATATACCCATATACCCTTATACCCTTATACCCATACACCCTTACACCGGAGCGAAGCGACAATGTTAAATAACAATCTTTGGGCGCCCTGGCGTATCGAATACCTCAAATCGTTAGGTAAGGAGAAGGAAAACGAGATCGAGGGCGCCCCCTGGACAAAAAAGTGCTTCTTATGTGAATACTGGAACAATCCCGACCAGGACAGGGAAAATCTCGTTCTCTGGCGGACAGATCGTTGTCTGGTTTTATTTAACCGGTTTCCTTACACCGGCGGCCATCTGCTCATCGCACCGCGAGATCACGTTCCCGACCTTAACGCCCTTGATGAAGAAGCAATGCTTGAAATGATGCTTCTTTGCCGTGACGCCCAAAGTGTTCTCGATCAGGCCAATCATCCGCAGGGTTACAACATCGGTATTAACATCGGCCGCTGTTCCGGCGCCGGCCTGCCCGATCATGTACATCTACATCTTGTCCCCCGCTGGGAAGGCGACACTAATTTTATGTCCACCATCGGCAACGCCCGCATGATCAGCCAGTCCATCGAAGAGCTCTACGATCAACTCACCGAAATCGCCGAACAATTAAAGCTGCCCACAAAAAAGTAAATCGCCCACATCGGTTTTTATACTATTGCTAACCGGCAAAGAAATGAATAAATCAGACAGAAAGTATTGTAATTCCTTAAATCATATAGGCTTATCTATATACTAATTTAATACTAATTTATTCAAAATTAGTATATACTCTAACTGTTAAACGATTTATCATCGTGTTTGAAAGGGCAGGTCTGGCCATGACAATTAAGGAATTTCAGGAAATTATCAGTGAAAAATATGGTCAGCGGGACCGCCAGCGTGGTACTCCCGCCACATTTCTCTGGTTTATCGAGGAGGTTGGGGAGCTTGCCACCGCCCTGGCCGGCGACGACCATGACAATAAAATAGAAGAGTTTGGCGACGTCTTCGCCTGGCTTTGTACTCTGGCCAACATCAATGATGTCGATCTCGAACAGGCCGTCCAAAAATACCGCGGCAACGACCATCTCGGCTTTAAGTAGGACAAGCCCCCCCGCAACACATAGGTAATTTCACTCTTATACTCTTACACCCATACACTCATTTCCCTTGACTTGTAATTATTTACACATACTATAGATGAACTATGGAACAAAAACACAACATTAACGAATACGAACAGGCTCGCTTAGAGAAGCGGGAAAAACTTTGCGAACTCGGTGTGGACCCTTACGGCGGCAAATTCTCCCAGGCTGAACCCTTCGAGGACATCTCAGCCAGATACGATCCGGAAAACGAACAACAG
>DAOWIP010000051.1 GCA_030640865.1 Sedimentisphaerales bacterium
ATTTTGCCGTCAGGATGTTTTGTTCAACCCCTACGGGGTTGTAAAATTTTTGCGAATTTTACCACGGGTTTCGGCCTGCGGCCTACACCCGTGGCTATTATTGTTATGACCCCTTCGGGGTCGGGTAAGGAAAAATGGCGGGCACGGACCGGGCTACGAGACTAATACCATCGCCTGATGATGTACATCAGACGCTGCCACCCGTCGGGTAACCTCATTTCTGAATGTGATGTTACAATCTAAAAAGGGTTAAATTATGAAGATAAGCGCAAGTTACTGGATGTTCGAGGGGGGTCTGGAAGGGAAAAAGCCAATTGCCGAAGCGATGACGGAGGCAAAGGAGCTGGGTTTTGACGCGATTGAGTTATGTGTCGCGAGTGAAGGCGTTTTGACCTGCCGGACAACTCAAAAGCAGTGTGAAGAAATTCTGGCAACCGCCCGGAATACAGGCATCGAAATATCCGGCGTGGCAAGCGGCGAAAGCTGGGGTAGTTCTCCCACGGCTAATGATCCGGCGGTACGCGAAAAAATTATTGATTTTACGAAGGATGCCTTACAGGTTACAAAATGGCTGGGCACAGACGCCTATCTCTTTGTGCCCGGAGCGGTGGATGTATTCTTTTTGCCGGACGCGGAGGTAATACCGTACGACGTCTGCTATGACAGGGCAAAGGAAGCTGTAGGCCAACTGGTGGAGACCGCGGAAAAACTGGGAGTTGTAATCGCGATTGAAAATGTCTGGAACAAGTTTTTGATCAGCCCGCTGGAAATGCGTGATTTTATCGACAGTTTCAACTCAAAAATGGTAGGCAGCTATTTCGATGTCGGAAATGTGATGCTGACCGGTTATCCTGATCAATGGATACGCATCCTTGGCACGCGGATAAAACGCGTACACATAAAGGATTTCAAGAAATCTGTGGGAACGGCTGAGGGCTTTGTGGATTTGCTGGAAGGTGATGTGGATTTTCAGGCAGTCAGGAAAGCCCTTGCGGAGACAGGCTATGATGGATATGTTACCGCGGAGATGATTCCCTTTGCGCCGGGCCTGCCTCAAAGAACCGCCGAGGCAATGAAAAAAATATTCAGGTAAGACAGTATCGTCAGGTAATATTAATTGTAATAAAAGGATAACAGAATGAGTAAAGACATCACTGACATAGAGAAAATGTTTTCCGTTCGTTCGGCAAGTCCTAATGAACTGAATTATTTGGAACAGGTTATTGCCTCTGGAAACCTGTCTTCACTTATGGGAGGCACTTTCACACCGCGATTTGAGAAAAAATTTGCGGAGATTATGGATGCCCGGTATGCCGTAGCGATGAATTCCTGCATGAGCGCGTTGCATTCGGCTGTTATTGCCGCGGGCGCGGGCGCCGGCAGTGAAGTAATTTGCGATCCTGAGTATATTTTCGGGTCGATAGCAGTTTTGTATAATAATGCTATTCCCGTCTATGTTGACATAAACCCTGTAACCCATAATATGGCCCCTGACAAGCTTGCCTCGGCGATAACCGAGAGAACAAAGGCCATAATCGTTACACATGCCTGGGGTCTGCCTGCCGAGATGGACAGGATTATGGAGATCGCTAAAAAGCACAATGTAATGGTGATAGAGGATTGTGCCGAAGCCATCTTGGCAAAATACAAGGGAAAATACACAGGAACATTGGGAGACGTCGGATGCTTCAGTTTTCAGGCCAGCAAACAAATGCCGCTGGGCGATGCCGGTATGGCTACAACCAAAGATGAAAAAATCCACAAGGCCCTGGCCAACATGGCTGGTGCGCCGACTTTTCTTTCCATTGCTTATAGTCTTGATTACAACTATCGTATAAACGAGCAGACATCAGCTATCGGACTGGCCAAGTTAGAAACGCTTCACGGGGCAATCGGGCAACTCGTAAAAAACGCGGGCTACTACGACAAAGCTGTTGAGGGTTGCGACTGGATAACACTTCAACGCGGGCCCGATGGAGCGGAACATTCCTTCTATTACTGGGCCGCGACATTCACCGGTGATGATAACGGGCCGGACTTCGAGGAATTCAAAAAGGAAATCGAAAAAGCCCAATTCAGTTCGATAAGTATCGGTTATACCCAGATGCCCGCTTATAAGCACCCCCTGATTAAGAACCGCGCCGCTGCGGCCTTCAGTGATGAACGCAATAAACATTGCCGACAGAATTATGAAGACGGCTGTTGCCCTGTCGCGGAGCGGGTGATACCTCGTTTGATTCTGGGATATGTTATCGAACCGGAGGAA
>DAOWIP010000550.1 GCA_030640865.1 Sedimentisphaerales bacterium
ATTCTTGTTCAATTTTCGCCCAATATAGAGAAGTATGGTTAATCAATGGTTGCCAGACTTGTACGGATGGTGTTTCTGTTTAATTGCGACACAGCCTGTGCGCTCAGGGCAGGCTCTTTCAGGGCTAATCAAGAGAAGACCCCCCCCCCGATTTTACATCGGGGGCTAACAAGGAAAAGAACCCGCGTACGATTACTTTTTTACTGCCCGGGACTGGATTCGAACCAGCACGAGGTTGCCCTCACCAGCCCCTCAAGCTAGCGCGTCTGCCAATTCCGCCACCCGGGCCGGAGTATTCAGGTTGAAATGAATCATATTTTGCCGATTATCAGCGAGGCGTTATGCCCGCCGAAACCGAAGGAATTGCTCATAACATATTTTATCTGCTTTTCGCGGGGCACCTTTGGGGTGTAATCCAGATCACACTGTGGATCAGGGTTGTCCAGATTAATGGTCGGCGGTATGATGGAATCCCTTATAGCCAATGCTGAAACTATCAGTTCCACTCCGCCGCTGGCGCCGAGCAGATGCCCCAAATGGCTTTTAGTACTGCTGATAGCCACCTTCATGGCGTGTGGGCCGAACAATGCCTTGACAGCGTTGGTTTCACTTAAGTCGTTTAGTTGGGTGCCGGTGCCGTGGGCGTTAATGTAATCGATCTGTGTGCAATCGATTTGAGCATCAGCCAAGGCGGTCTTCATTGCATTATGGGCACCTCTACCGTCCGGTGCCGGCTGGGTGATGTGTTTGGCATCAGCGGTCATACCATAACCGACCAGTTCAGCATAAATGCGAGCGCCGCGTTGCCGGGCATGTTCATAATCTTCCAGCACCACTATGCCCGCCCCTTCACTAAGGACAAAACCCTCACGGTCCCGATCGAATGGCCTGGACGCACGCGTCGGTTCATCGTTGCGTCTGCTCAGTGCCTTCAGTGCACAAAAACTGGCCAGTCCCAGACTCGTCAACGCCGCCTCACTGCCACCGGTAACCATCACATCGGCTCGGCCGGATTGTATCTGGCGAAGGGCATCGCCTATCGCATGAGCGGCTGAAGCACAAGCAGTAACCACCGATGTATTGGAACCGCGAAAATTAAAATGAATGGAAACATTCGCGCTGGCAGCATTGACCATCAATTTAGGAACGCAAAAAGGACTTACGCGGTCCGGGCCGCGCTGCAGAAGTTTGCAATGTTCTTTTTCCAGTTCCTCCAGACCACCGATTCCAGAGCCAACTATAACCCCACAACGGTCCAGGTCGGTCTTGTCCAAATCGAGTCCGCTATCCTTAACAGCCTTGATCGCCGCAGCGAGGGCAAACAGGGCAAAGCGGTCTATCCGTTTAGACTGCCGCTTGTCAAGGAATTCGCCGGGATCGAAATCAGTAATTTCACCCCCGATCCGGACAGGGAATTTCGAGGTATCAAACCTCTCTATCTTTTTCACGCCACTTTTGCCGGCGCAGATATTCTCCCAGAAAGCCAACAGGGTTTTACCCAGGGCCGTCATTTGTCCCAGACCGGTTATAACAACTCGCCGTCGGGCCATAATAAATACCTGTTGACGATACCGTCAAAAGCCTAAAAAACGCACAAAAACCTGCGTTTCCGGCTTAAAAGTCAAGACACTTCGAACTTTTGACGCTGGCGTCACCTGTTAGGAAAACTACTTGTCTTCGCTTTTGTTACCGTCCTGGCCGGCAAACTCTTTAATATGGTCGATAGCCTGCCCGACAGTCTGAATCTTTTCTGCTGACTCATCAGGTATGCTCATATCGAACTCATCTTCGAATTCCATCACCAACTCGACCGTGTCCAGGCTGTCCGCATTGAGATCATTGACAAAGGAAGTCTCACGGGCAATCTCGGCCTGATCCACACCTAACTGTTCGGCCACAATAGCCTTAACTTTGGCTTCAATTTCACCGTCCGTCACTATCGTACCTCCTGGCAATTTGCCGTACTTCACAAATATCCGGGGACAGACACACCGCCTATCCGATTATTGTTCATACTATACATTTGTGGGTCATTATCAAACCGCAGTAATATAACCGCTGACAAACCACGATTCAAGTCTTTTTACACTTATACCCTTACATTGCCATGCCACCATCGACACCTACCACCTGTCCGGTAATATAGCCGGCCTCATCCGAGGCCAGAAACGCCACGGCGTTGGCTACGTCCTCCACCTGCCCAAAACGGCTCATAGGAATAGCCATTTTGGCATATTCCTTGACTTTATCCGGAAGCACATCAGTCATCTCGGTGATAATGAAGCCGGGTGCGATGCAATTGGCGGTTACATTTCTTTTAGCCAGTTCGCGGGCGACAGTTTTGGCCATTCCTATTAAACCTGCCTTGCTGGCCGCGTAGTTGGCCTGGCCGGCATTACCCATCACCCCAGCCACACTGGCGATATTGATGATTCGGCCCCAGCGATTACGCATCATCGACCTGGCGGCTCCGCGGGTCGCCACGAAGGCGGCCTTAAGATTAATCTCGATAACCCGGTCAAAATCTTCGTCGCTGATCGCGAACACCAGATTATCACGGGTGATCCCGGCGTTATTAACCAGTATCCCCACGCCTCCATGCTCATCCGCCAGCCGTTCGATAGTCTCCGTAAAGGCCTGGGAATCGGTAATATCGAGCTTTTCAGTGAGAATATCGTTGTTTTCCAGGCCCTGTTTTTGGGCCACTTCTTTCAGTTCGCTCAGTTTTGCCTCGTCGATGTCTATCGCTACTACCCGTCGGCCCTGTCGCGCCAAGGCCAGTACGATAGCACGACCAATTCCCCTTGCCCCACCGGTAACAATTGCCAGTCGTTTTTCCGACATTATATTTCTCCAAAAACTTCTGTGTATCAGCCACCTACAGTCAGAATTTTAACTTTTTGTTTGCGCGCCCGGCTTATTTTCTTTAGCAGGCCGGTCAAAACCCTGCCAGGCCCGATCTCGACAAAGCGTTCCGCTCCCTGCTCAAGGAGAAACTCAATCGACTGCTGCCATCGCACCGCTCCAATTAGTTGCCGCAGGAGTTTATCCGGAATCTGCTCGCTGTTATCATAAACCAGTCCATCCACATTGGCAACAACTTTCATCCGCGGCTGTGAGAAATTACACTCTTTCAGTGCCAGACCCAACTGCCGGGCCGCCGGCGCCATCATTTCCGTATGAAACGCCCCCGCTACCCGCAGCGGTATTGCCCTGATCGCGCCAAATTCCTTCGCCCGCTCGGCTGCCCGCTCACAAGCCCTGACCGATCCGCTCAATACAATTTGCCCCGGACAGTTGAAATTGACCGGTACAAGCAGTGGCTCCAAGGCGTCTTCCTCTTGCGGCGATTCCTCTAAAACAGCCTGACAGAGCCTGTTCACCTGCTGCTCGTCCAGACCCAAAATCGAGACCATAGTCCCTTTCCGCTGTCCGGCCGCAGCCTGCATCGCCCGGCCGCGTAACTGCACAAGTCTCAGTCCGTCCTCAAAGCCAATCGCTTTGCCGGCATACAGAGCCGTATATTCGCCTAAGCTCAAACCCAGGCACGCCTCCGGCTCGACCTGGGCCAACTCTTCCTCTGTTTTTCCCATTCGCAGGGCCGTCAGGCAGGCCACACTGGTTACGAATATTGCCGGCTGTGATATTTCTGTTGTGTCCAGTTTCTCAGCAGGCCCCTCAAAGCAAATCTTCGCCAGATCATAGCCCACGATATCGTTGGCCCGCCGGTACAGTTCGGCAAGCTCCGGGACACTATCAGCCAACTTTTGTCCCATCCCCACCTGCTGCGCCCCCTGGCCGGGAAACATAAATACTGTATTCAAACCGGAACCCCTTCCGCAATCCCTATATGCTCAAGCAAAATTAACGAGAACCTCTAAAAATTCGATACTCTTGACATAAAGTCGTGTTTATGTGCTAACTCAAGCGGCATAACGCAGCACTTCGATTACAACTCCATGCCGGACAGCTTGTTCAGCCAGCTTGTGGACTTTTTCTGTTACCTTCTCGCATAAATAATACTCACCGCAGTTTCCACAGATTTCGGCGGGCACCTCTTTAATCACAACAGTTGTTTGGCCGCGTTCGAGAGTTACGGTAGTCGTGCCGTCATAAGTTTCACCTTGTTTGCAGATAACACACTTCATTTTTTTATTCTCCTGTTTTTGAAATCATCGGCCCATAATTCAATATCGGGAACGTATGCCGTAATGACAATTCCTGTCTGTTGCTGCTTGTTCATCGCCAAAACAACATGAATAGGAGTGTTTCGCACAAATCCAAGTATTAAGCAGCTTGGATAAGGAGTGTCATCCTGGTAATCAAAGATCACTTCGCCTTCGCGAATGACATCAAGTACGTCGTCTTTGTCCAGTCCGCGATGAAACATTTGTCGAGTTGCACGGCCGCTGAACACAATGCGTTCACAATCCATCACCAAATCCTTTTACTATCTATTCCCATGCTACTATAAACAAATTTAAATTTCAATTACCAAATCATATAAATCAAAGCGATCAATGTGTTTTAACGGTTCACCGTACACTTGGTAGCTGTCCCACTTCCAACAAATGGATCAAGGGCAAACTCTCCTTCATGTGTAAATAGTTCTATGATCTTCTTATAAAGAGAAATAGGAAATGTTGCGGGATGCATTTTCATATTATACCACGCTCACAACTTAATCAGATTGACACCCCAGGTCAGCCCTGCCCCAAATGAGACCAGCACTACCAGATCGCCTTTTTTCAACGGTCCCTTGCGGATGGCTTCGTCCAGTGCTATAGCGATGGAAGCCGACGATGTATTACCATACCTGTCGATGTTGACGTACATCTTTTCCTCGGGCAGTTTTAATCGTTTGACTACCGATTCGATAATCCGGGCGTTCATCTGGTGGGGAACGACCAGGGCGATGTCGTCATTACCAACACCACAACGATCGTAGCTTTCTTCGACCATTTCCACGATTCGTCGTACAGCCAACTGATAGGTTTCCCGGCCCATGATTTCTATATATGTTTTGTTGGGGTCATCCAGTTTTTCCCCTACCGGATTGCGGCTGCCATAGGCCTGGCAGTTAAGAGTTTGCCAATTGCGCCCATCGGCGTGCAGACTGCTGTAGAGCACGCCCCTGTCGCTGTTTTCCTCGGCCTCCAGCAGAACCACGCCGGCCCCGTCGCCGAACAGGATACAAGTGGTGCGGTCCTTGTAATTGGTGATGGTAGAGAGTGTCTCCGCTCCGAAAACCAGAGCGTTGTCATACATACCGTTTTCTATAAAAGAAGTAGCTACCGCGATCCCATAAGTATATCCGCTGCAGGCAGCCGATAAATCGAACGCGCAACAACTATGGTTATTCAAACCATTCTGTATAAAGCAGGCCGTGGCTGGAAAAACCATCTCCG
>DAOWIP010000537.1 GCA_030640865.1 Sedimentisphaerales bacterium
GAGGATAAAACGATAGAGATTGCCCATAAATTAGGTATTACTGTTCTTCGCCATATAGAAAATCGGGGATACGGGGCAAATCAGAAGACCTGCTATGATGCGGCCTTGAAAACCGATGCCGATATTATCGTAATGATCCATCCTGATTACCAGTATGATCCTCGTGTATTGCCCTTTGCGACGGGCTTTATCAAACTGGGGATATGTGACATAGTAATCGGTTCACGCATACGCACCCGAAAAGAAACGCTTGAAGGCGGGATGCCTGTCTATAAATATATCAGTAATCGTTTTCTCACAACGTTAGAGAATATGGGCTTCGGCCAGAACCTGGGTGATTTCCATTCCGGGTTTCGGGCGTACAGGAGGAAAGTACTGGAACAAATAAATTATAGCGGTAATTCGGACGACTTTATTTTCGACACCGAGTTTCTCGCCCAGGCGGTGTTTCATAGATTTCGTATTGGCGACATTCCTGTTCCAACACGTTATTCACCGGAAGCGTCTTCGATTAATTTTCAGAGAAGTCTGAAGTACGGTATCCAATGTGTGGTGGTGGTACTGAAATACCTCTTACAGAAAACAGGAATACATAATTTTACCATTTTTTGCCCTGATGCCGACAACTATAAGAGAAAATGAGTGAAGAGCGAATGGCCAACTTTCTCCCGATGAAAAATTATATTCTCTACTGTCTGAATCAGCTTATCAACCAGTACAACCTTAAGTCGCCGTTTCTTGACATCGGTTGCGGCAACGGAGATATTTCCCGTTTTGTGGCTGCAAAAAAATGGCAGGGCAAAGCCATAGATATTTCCCCGGAAGCGATTTGCCGAGCCCAGGAGGAGTTGGCGGATATTAAGGGTGTATCGGTCGAGCTAAAGTCGTTTTTTGAGGAAAAGACGTTTTATCAAACCATTTTTTTTTTCGACGTTCTCGAACATCTTGAAGATGACTATGCCGCCTTAGAAAAAATCTATTCACTTTTGAACCAAGGAGGGTATATCATTTTTTCAATACCCAGTAACCCCCGTGAATGGCGATGGGACGACAATTTTTACGGCCATTACCGGCGTTATACGAAGGAGGAGATCAGGAAAAAACTGCTGGCAGTTGGGCTGGAACCTCTGGTATTCTGGGATTTTACTTATCCTGTTTTTTGGATTATGCGCCGGTTATATACACGGCTAAAGTCCGCTCCCCACGAACTGTCCACAGATAAAACAGAACGAACCAAAATGAGCTCGCTGCATAGCTCCTGGAATATTCCCGTGTTATCATCATTATTGTCGCGCGACTTTTTCATTTGGAAAGCGGTATATGCCATGCAATTTAGCTTTTTCAAGAAAAAAGTGGAAAAAGGCCATGGCATGATTGTTCTGGCAAGGAAAACCCGCTGAATTAAAGTTATGTATAATATCGTGCCAAGCAAACAGCTACATTGATGCTGTCAACATATCATGTTTTTCTGAAAATCAATTCCATTGTTCCCCCTTTCCCAAGAGCCGATTCGACTGTTGCCAAAAAGGCAAACAGGGGAAAGCTGCCTATGTAGAATATTTTTTGCAATATAAGACTGCATGGGGGATAATGTTTTGTGTATGTGTTATTACCTTTCAACGCCTCGAAGAGCACCTCTCTGTCGTCCAGAAAACAATTCAAGATACTCTGTTGGATGCAGAAAGGGTTTTGTTCCAGGGAAAAATAATTGAGTTTTATTAAATCAAAATCGAATTTTTTCATATTAGAAGCCAAATCGGAAGCACCCATAAAAAACAGGTGTTTGGGCGGATCTAAAGCAAGCCACTTACCCCGAAATAAACGACTCTGAAAGCTCTCGATATTGGGCATAGAGATTATCAAATAGCCACCCGGTTTGATTATTTTTTGGATAATTTCCAAGGTGTTTTTCGGCTCTGATAAATGCTCAAAGACATGCCACATAGTGATAGCGTCAAAGTATTTATCGGGGAAACCGTTGGCGCTAAGCCGTCCAATCTTTAAGTGCAGGCGTGGTATTTTTCGCGCTCTCTGAGCCGCTTTTCCAGGCAGTTCAATGCCACAGGCCTCATAGCCTTTGTCAATCAAGTTGCCGAGAAAATTGCCGTTACCACAGCCAATATCGAGAATTTTAGCGGGCGGACTAATATACTTACTCACTTTACGAGCCCGCGCAGAACGAAAATAGTCCAGCACCCTTTCGATAAAGCCGATAAATTTCGCCTGGCCCCGGCCATAATAGGAATCATCGTAGGCCTGCTTTAATTGCTCCGGAGTTGGAGATGGAGTTAGAAATACCGTCCGACAAACAAGACAACGATTAATACTGAAATGATCATGCCCAATACTATAGGTTGGATATTCCTTAACGCTTCGCCTGGCTCGACAATATACGCATGGGTTTATAGTATCGATCCGGCGATTAATTTTTTGCGATGAGCAAGACACAACCGATATTACCCCCAAGAGCCAAACGTGGGTACTTTGGTATAGACTATATGGGCAAAAAGAGTTAAAAGAATTAACAATAAAATAATTCTTTTCGGACTTTTCAATCTACAAAGCAAAGTTTTTCCATTCATCAATAAATGAGCCGAGTACATAATAAATATAAACATAAAAGGGAACCGAAATCTGGAACATAAAAAAACAACGACGCAGGATAAAGACAAACACAAAAGACATACAATTGAAAACACCTTAAAAGGACTCGTGTCGGCTAGGCATAAACCTACCAATCCCAACAAAATAATTACTATATAACTACCAGCAATAAAATAAGCCAATGGCCAGTGCATGGAATTGTCGTAGCCCCACAATAACACACCGCGTTTTTTTGGGAGGTATTTGCGCCAAGTGTGCAAACTCTGCCCATTTAACAATCGATTAATTGGAAATGAATTTGGCGTCCAAAGATTATAAAAATGTTCTTTCATAACATGAATAGTTTCTGACATACTTCGGTGTGCGACAAACTCCGTCAGTTCCAATGCCTGATTATTTTGAGTTTCAAATGAGTAGTCTGCTTTGAATAGGCCAGCGGCCATACGAAAATTAACGACAGGCGCATCACTTAACACAACCACCCTATTAGTAATACAGGAAGCTACGATGGAATACGCAAACGCAGGAACCAGAAACAACAGCCCTCCCGCCATTAATTTCCTGAACCTGTTTTTTGTTTTCAAAAACAACAACGCAACAGCCAATCCGGCAAATAGAATCGCGCCGCTTTCTTTTGTGAGTAAGGCTATACCAGCCATAAAGAAAGCTAACAAGTAATATTTAGTTTTATCTGTATTCCTGGTATATATTAAAAAGGAATAAACCGAAATCAAACACAAACATCCAAACAATATTTCAGCCCATAAGTAATGAGAATAACCAATATGGACGGGATACAATGCGTAAATCAATGCCGCGACCAGCGCAGTACGTTTATTAAACACTCTGACCGCCAAAAAATACAATAAAACCGGTGCGCATGCTCCGATCAGAGTAGTGAACGCTCTGGCCATAAATGGGTGGTGCATAACGACAGAAGGGATAGTAAGAAGACAAGACCATAAAGGAGGCCTGAAGATCACATAAGTAAAATCCCCGGCAAGCAACTTGTCCTGCGCCAGCCAATAATATTCCTCATCACCCGCCATAGAGAGATTTATAGCCCACGGCAAAACAAAGAGTCTAACCCCGAGGGAAAGCCAAAAGATGATGTGTAAATGCATAATAGAGTATTCGGAATCGGCAGCGAGTCTTCGGTGAACGGAAATCAAACGCCTTCTGAGTATTATAATCAGAACCGCAACAATACCAGCCAATATCCAGAATTTATAAAAAACGATATCGGCCAAGCATAAATAATGTTCCACAGGTTTTTTATACTGATATTTAA
>DAOWIP010000587.1 GCA_030640865.1 Sedimentisphaerales bacterium
GGGACGATACATTCTCTCCGCACCAGCGGACTGACATCCCTGGCCGCTTTCTGCAGAACTGTTAACAGGTTTTGCTCTTTATTTATATGAGCCAACACTGACACCGCGGCGGCGCGAACTTGTGGATCGGGGTCAGCCTGAGCCATCTGGCGTAAAATCTTCGGGGTCGCGCTTTTTTGGGCCATTTTCTTCTGCCCCAGTTTCAGCACTCCTTCTCGGCGCAGGTCTGCGTCGGAGCTGAGCAACTGTTCCTGCAGCTTTTCAATCTGGCCGGACGAATCCGGCAGCAGCTTTTCTATCAAGGCCGCCATCGGATTTTTATCTTGTGGCGTCGTGGCTTTGCAGCCACCAAGCGCCAAAACCAGCGAACCGCTCAAATAGATAATAAGGATGATATAACCACGCATAAAACAATCCCTGCAAAATATCATTAAGGCACTCTGACAAAACCTGTATCGCTGGGCCTCGCCTGAGCGTTTTTCCTTTACGGATTATACTCCGGAAATTATGTTGACACAACCGATCTTTTATGGCTATAATGATGGTTCGGGCGTTTAGCTCAGTTGGCTAGAGCGCACGGATCACACCCGTGAGGTCACTGGTTCGAGTCCAGTATCGCCCATTTCTGTAACCCTATGACTTGGCGGGAACGCCCAAGCCAAAGGAGGGAATCGAACCCTCAACCCCAGCTTTACGAAAGCTGTGCTCTACCGTTGAGCTACTTTGGCGAAAAATACCACTTCATTATGGCTGGTTCTGCCTGTCCTGTCAATCCCGATTTATTCTACCGGATTGATTAATTGTCCGATGCCCGCGATTTCAATTCTAACTATATCGCCCTTCTGCAGCAGACGTCTCGGCTTACGAGCCCAGCCGATCCCTTGTGGTGTACCCGTCAATATCACCGTACCCGGCAAAAGAGTGGTATCCTGCGAGAGAAAACTTATTAGTGTAGGTATATCGAAAATCATATTGGCGGTATTATCTTTCTGAACGGTTTCGCTGTTTAATCGGGTTTCTATGGTTAGACTGTTCGGATCGGAGATTTCATCAGTGGTTACCAGAAACGCTCCTAACGGTGCGAAGTTGTCGAACCCTTTGCCGCGGCACCATTGGCTACCCCCTTTTTCTAACTGCCAGAGCCGTGCCGAAACATCGTTCGCCGCCGTATAGCCGAGAACATAATCCAGTGCCTGTTCTTTTGGAGTGTTACAGCATTTTTTCCCGATCACCACTGCCAATTCCCCTTCGTAATCGACCTCATCCCCGCAGACCTGTGGAATCCGGATAGTCTCCAGATGGCCGAGAGCCGCTGCCGGATTCTTCATAAAAACCACCGGATATTCCGGCAGTTCATGGCCCAGTTCTTTTATGTGGCCCGCGTAGTTTGCCCCGATACAGATAATCGTTCGCGGCTCTATTGGCGGCAGCCATCGCGACACAGCAACTTCTTCCTGTGTAGTTTTACCGAATTGCAAAGGCCCATCGGTTTCCACTCGTAACAATCGACCATCCGCCTGCTCTGCGGCATAAATTATTTTATTTTCGGAATCAACAACACGTGCAATCTTCATTTTTATCTTTCCTTTCTACTATACTCATTCCAAATGAAAATGCCAGGTTAGTCAATTCGTAACCTGTTTAGTACTACCGAATTGCAAGCCGGGCAACACAATTAAATCATACCCGATGGGTATATCCCCCGCTGTTATACCGGGATTCTTAAGTAGGGTGGACCTGGGCACCACGCAGTTTTCTTTATTCGATGTTGAACGTTCGATGTTGAATCCACCCTGCAATCTTATATAACCGTGCGCAATTTTGCAATATAAATGCTTGTGCGAACAGTTACGTAAATTAGTATTGGCATTTAACGGGGTAATTTGCTACTATTATGGAGTATAACCCTTACTTTACTGGAAGTCCGCCTCAGGCGGGAAAGGAATTATGATTATGAAGGACCTCCTACACAAGATTTTGTACACGGGAATCGGATTTGCCGCTTTAACGGAAGAAAAGGCGCATGAAATCGTGGCGGAAATGGAACAGCATGGGGAAGTGTCAGGCGAAGAAGGCAAAAAACTTGCTCAGGAACTGATTGACAAGGCGAAACATCAGAGCCAGGACTTCCGCAAAGCCGTAACGGAGGAAGTGGATAAAGTGGCTGGGCGACTGGGCTGGGTCCGCCGGGAAGAATTCGACCAACTCAGGCAGCGCGTGGAACAAATGGAAAGCCGAACCGATGAAGCTCCCACTGAGAACAGCTAACGCGTTGAGTAATTCGTGTTACATAGCGAAGAACTATGATTAAACCGTACCAAAGCTATCGCTATTTACGGCGTTATAAGCAGATTATCCTGACCGTCGGCCGCTATGGGTTCGGCGAGTTGATCAGCCGGTTGAAACTGCTCAAGCTGTTAAAGTTGAAAAAAACCGCTCCGGCCCCTGAATTGTCCGCTCAAGCTACGCGTGCTCAGCGGTTCCGGCTCATGCTGGAGCAGCTCGGCCCCACTTTTATCAAGCTGGGACAGATTCTCTCTACCCGTGCGGACCTGCTTCCGGGCGACATCGTAACCGAACTGGCACAACTCCAGGATAATGTCGCGCCAACACCGTGGGAGAGCGTTCGGAAACAGTTGCGTGGCGATCTGGGCGATTATTTTGAAACGTCTTTCGCCCGGTTTAATCCTGAACCGATTGCCAGCGCCTCGATCGCTCAGGTATATGAGGCGTGGCTCAAATCAGGAGAAAAAGTCGCCGTCAAGATTATCCGTCCGGGAACGGAAAAAATCTTCAGGGACGATCTGCTCATTCTTGAGCACCTGGCCAATCTGATCCATACTCATCTTGAAGAAGCTCGGCATTGGGACCTGCACGCTGTGCTCGACCAGCTTCGCACATCAGTCAATAACGAACTGGATATGCGGCATGAAGGACGCAACGCCGATATTTTCCGTGCCAATTTCGCCGATTATCACCACGTCTATGCTCCAAAGATATACTGGGATTATTGTCGAAGCAATATTTTAGTTATGGAGTATGTGGACGGGCGTCCTATAGCCGAGTTCTTCGATCACCAGGTCGATCTTGAGACACGTCGGAGACTGGCTCGTAACGGAGCCGATATTGTGCTGCGGCAGATATTCGAGCACGGGTTTTTTCAGGCCGACCCACATCCGGGCAATGCCTTTGTGCTGCCGGGTGATGTTATATGTTTTCTCGATTTCGGTATGTTCAGCCGGCTCGACCGCGGAGCGCGAAATATTCTGGGCCGTGTATTGCAGGCCATAGTAAAAAAGGATATAGAACGCATTTTCAAAGCAGCTCGCGACCTTGATGTACTGCCGCAGGAGAATAATCAGGCTGAGTTGAAAGTCGCGGTTCTCGACCTGATTGAGCAGTATCACGGCATTCCTCTCAAACAGATTAATGTCCGGCGCATGCTCAGTGACATTATCCGGCTGATCAACCATTTCCATATTGGTATCCGCAATGATTTCCTGTTTTTAATCAAGGCTCTTGGAACCATAGAAGCAACCGGCCACAATTTAGACCCCGAATTCGATATGCTCACGCAGATTAAACCTTATGCCAGGTCTCTCGTCACGCGGCGTTATGCGCCGCAGCATATACTTGACGAATCCCAGCGTTTTGGCGAAGATGTGGTTCAACTGGCCCGCGAATCACCGGAACATCTGTTGGAAATCCTGCGGCACCTGCGTGCGGGCCGGTTTAAAATGGAATTTCAGCATCGGGGTTTGGAGCAATCCCTGCAACAGTTGAATCAAATATCGGACAAGGTCATATTAGGTTTGATTATCGCGGCATTGATCATTTCCTCGGCGGTTATTGCCCACGCGGACATCGGACCGAAGTTGTTCGGCTATCCTGTAATCGGCGGCTTCGGGTTCCTGATCGCGGGAATAACCGGCCTCTGGATTATCTTCGACATCCTGCGAAACCGAAATAAATAATCAGTTCCTGTTGCGGAAGATGAAATATAGTGTGCCACGGGCATCTTGGCCGTGTTTTATTACGTCCTTCACGTAGTTTCCCGATGTTACACCGGGGATGCACGCTTTCCGAAACAGAAACTAATTATCGTCCCAAAGGTTGTGGTTAAGATAGGCAAAATATTGATACTGGTTCAGTGTGAATTGGACGAACAGCATGCACATCAGGCTCTGCCGGCACTACCGTAAATCCGACTGCATTTACTTATTGTATCATAGGCGGTTTTCTGCGCTTCTTTCATAAGCAGTGGGAAATTAACAAAATTTTCTTCCCGTTCCAGCATCTTTCCAACAGCATAAACCATATTCTTTGACATATCAGAATAAAAATTGACTTTTGAAATTCCATTTGCTATAGCTTTTTTAATATCTTCCGCTTCGATACCGGATGAGCCATGCATGGCCAACGGGACCGCCAGAGCGGTTCTGATTTCATTCAAACGTTGAAAATCCAATGCCGGCCTGAAACTGGTTACTCCATGCACATTTCCGATGGCCACCGCGAGAATATCTACTTTAGTCTCCCGAACAAAATCCAGTGCTGTTGCCACTTCGGTATATTGATAAGACTGTGACTTTTCTGTTACTGTCGTCCCTTCCGCGCCTCCGATACAGCCCAATTCACCTTCCACGGAGAGGTTGAAATAATGGGCCATCTCACAAATATATTTTGTTTGTTTTATATTCTCTTCCAAAGGCAAATCCGAACCATCGAACATAATCGCGTTAAAACCCATCCGAATCGCCTTTGTTATAACTTCCATAGACTTTCCATGGTCCAGAATAACGGCCACGGGTACCGAGGCCCTTTGCGCATGGTGAACAAGTTCAGGGCCGATGTTTTCGATATCGTTGTACTTTATTTGATTTTCCGTTACCGATAAAATGACAGGCGACTTCTGGTTCTGGCAGGCCTCGATAATCGGAGCAATCAGATCGA
>DAOWIP010000221.1 GCA_030640865.1 Sedimentisphaerales bacterium
AAACCGAGGAGGGCACAAAGAACGGACTAATAAACGCCGCACTGGCTACGGCTGACGACCTTAAAAAATCACGCCGGGTTGGATTAGTTGTCATTTTTGTAGTTTTACCTTTCATCTCTTCATCCTTTCTTCAAGTAATATTTGGTTTTCACTATGTAAGCATTATTTTTCCAGTCGGACGATGGGTGGATGGCCGAAATCATTCCAGGCCCGCTCGGCAACTGACACATCGACTTTCCCTTCGTGTACATACATTCGATACCGAAAGACATAGCTCTTGCCGGGTTCCATCACCCATTCTCCCAACTGCGACGGCGCCCAGTTAAAGAACATCTGACCGCTGGGCCAGATTCGCATTGATTCGGGATGTCGGAAATTCTTTGGGTGGCTCATATGTGTAATGCCGGCCCATTGGCCGTTGATGCTGCCGTAGGTGTCGCACCAGCGGGCACGGGTGGCATGGCCGTTTTTACGGTTTTTGCCTTCACTGGTCAGATAGCAGGCAGTTTTTCCGTCCCATTCCCCGGCGCCTCTGAAACCAAAACCGCCATAACGATACTTATCCTGATGCAATGGGCTTTTTGCCACGTTTTTCTGTGTGGAGACAAAATCCACAATGCGGTAGCCCTTCTCCGGTCCACCGACATTATACACCCGCACGTCCCAGACTTCGCGAAGCACGACCTTTTCACCGTCTCTGGTTTGCAGGACGACGTGTTCCTGCTCGGCCTGGAAGCCCCCGTACACCGGACCGCTGACAGTCGAAAGGAATTTGACAAAACGGACAGTGCCCTGACCTCCCTTGATATCCCAGAAATTAACCTGCCTGCCTTCGAACTTCGTATGGGTCCAGGGCATCCAGATACCCACGTGATGGCAATGATCGCGAGGATGGATATTGGTCAAGACCATCTGTGAAGGCGACCAGAGTGGATGGATAAAACCGCTGCGTTGATACAAATCACTCTTACCTTTGGGGGGCGATACGATGGCGTGGTTGTATTGAAGTATTTTTTCACCGCCTTTTTTAAGCAGTAAGACCTTATCATCTTTAACGACTTCCACAACGGAGCTTTTTGTCGGCTGCCCCTGGATGAGTTCGTAGCTGCGCCTGCCCCCTGCCGGTGTGGTGCCGGAAAGAATCCACCATAATACGGACGTCTTGCCCTGCTGTTCTATTTGCATGGTGACCGGAACGCGAATGGCCCCATTCACTTCTTCCAGCCGCAAGGCGGAATTTCCGCCGTGGGAAATTATTCGCTGTGAAACGTCTTTCAGGGAAATGCAAACGGGCGTATCGATGCGAATGTGGTTACCGGCCTCAACAGTAATTTTCGCCAGTGGCTGGGCGGCGATGATTAGTTGTAAGCCACAGGACAAAACCAAAACGATTACAAATGGAACAACGGTAAAAAATTTGCTTCGAAATGTCATTATACGCCTCACTTTCTTGTGATGATTATGATGTTTCAGCTCAATGTAGCACAAGCTTCAAGCTTGTGATTAAAGGTATCATTATCGTCGCATATTAGCCAAAAACCACCTGAATGGCAAATATATAGCCCGTTGCATACAAAAAAACTTGACATCACACCCCTGTTGGAATATACAGATAACAGGACCAGCGGGTCTAATGGAAAAACTATAAACAGTCCCTGAAAGGAAGACAAATATGAAAACATGGAATATCGGAATAATCGGCGCCGGTCTTATCGCGGACTTTCACGCCCGGGCCATCGGTGATATCCCCAACGCCAAACTGACTGGTGTGTGCGACGTCGTCGCCCAAAAAGCGAACGACCTGGCGGAAAAATATTCCTGCCGTGCTTTCGCGGATTATGAAGAAATGATCAGGAGCGACGATGTCGATATTGTTACCATCGCCACCCCAAGCGGCTTTCACATGGAACCAGCCATAACCGCTGCCGAAAACGGCAAACACGTAATATGTGAAAAACCGCTTGATATTACTCTCGAGCGGATTGACGCAATGATTGCCGCGCACAAAAAAGCCGGAACCCAACTGGGCGGTATATTCCCCAGCCGCTTTAACGATTCACTTGTGCCTGTACGCGAGGCACTTAAGGCGGGCCGATTCGGCACAATTACTTCTGCCGGCGCTTATGTTCCCTGGTGGCGGGCCGATGAATATTATAATGACACCTGGCACGGCACCTGGAAACTCGACGGCGGCGGAGCCTTGATGAACCAGTCCATCCATACCATCGATCTGCTCTGTGAGCTTATGCCACCGGTCGAAGCCGTCCAGGCCTTTGCCGGCAAGCCCGGCCACCCACAAATCGAAACTGAGGACACCGCCGCCGCGGTCTTGCGGTTTACTAACGGCGCTCTCGGTGTTATATACGGCACAACCGCGTCGTTCCCCGGCAATCTCCGCCGTCTGGAAATAACCGGCACCAAGGGAACGCTCGTATATGTTGAAGACTGCATATCAGTCTGGCAGTTCGACGATGAAAAACCGGAAGACGAAGAAATACGCGCAAAATTCAGCCAGGCCGGCGGCTCCGGCGGCGCGGCTGACCCGGCGGCAATCTCTTACGAAAAACATACACGGAATATTACGGCGTTTCTCGATGCCCTGGAAACAGGCAGCGACTTCCAAATCGACGGCCATGAAGCCCGCAAGTCCGTCGAACTGATCTTGGCTATATATCAAGCCGCACGGGAAGAAAAAATCGTTAAACTCGCAAAAAGTACTGGTTAGTTGTTTGGTAACTATTCAGCCGTGTGTAATAGTAGTCTGTAACATTTTAGAAAGTGTCCCAATGGGACAGGAGATAAATAATGACCACCAACTTCACTCCCGTATCTGTTGATTTGTATTATATCCCGGTTGAAACTCGCATGCCGCTCAAATTCGGCCCCGAAACCCTGACCTCCGTAATCTGCGCCCGCGTCTGCGTTACAATTGAAGACGACAAGGAACAAAAACACCGGGGCTGGGGCGAAACACCACTGAGCGTACAGTGGGTCTGGCCCAGTTCGTTAGGCTATCAGGAACGCTGCGACGCTTTGCAAAACTTCTGCCGCCTGCTCGCCGAGGCATGGACGCAGGTGGGACAGCAGAAACACCCACTCGAAACCGGTTATAAGTTCATCGAATCCGAACTGCCCCGACTCTTAAAACAATTTAACAATCAACGCGGCGAACAGGCTGAACCTATGCCGTGGTTGGCCGGACTGGTCTGCTGTTCGGCGTTTGACATTGCCCTGCATGATGCTTACGGCCAACTCCTCAACCGTGACGTTTACACTACTTATAACGCTGAATTTATGACGCACGATTTGTCTCACTATCTTACGCCCGCCAGGGATGCTGACCTCTCGTTTGCGGGTAAGTACCCCGCCGATTTCTTCAGTGATCCACCGCCCCAGGTTATGCCTGCCTGGCATCTCGTGGCCGGCAAGGACCCGCTTGACGCGTCGGAACTGACCGGCTCCGAACCGGACGACGGCTACCCGGTATTGCTGGCGGACTGGATCAAACAAGACGGGCTTACCTGCCTGAAGGTCAAACTACGCGGTAACGACCCGGACTGGGATTACGACCGCCTGGTCAAAGTCGGTAACATCGCCCTGGAGAATGGTGTTGTATGGCTGACCAGCGATTTCAATTGTACTGTTACCGACCCGCAATATGTGAACGACATTCTGGACCGGCTTACGATTGAGCATCCCCGTATTGTCCAGATGGTCCTGTATGTGGAGCAGCCCTTCCCTTATGAACTGGAGACGAATAAAATCGACGTGCACAGTGTCTCCGCACGCAAACCACTGTTTATGGACGAAAGTGCCCACGATTGGAAACTCATCCGGCTCGGCCGCGAACTGGGCTGGACCGGCGTAGCCCTGAAAACCTGCAAAACGCAAACCGGAGCTTTGTTAAGCCTGTGCTGGGCCAAGGCGCACGGCATGACACTGATGGTACAAGACCTGACCAACCCCATGCTTGCACAGATTACTCACGTCCGCCTCGCGGCGTACGCCGGCACTATCATGGGCGTTGAAACCAACTCGATGCAGTTTTATCCCGCCGCCTCCGACCCGGAAGCCGTAGTGCACCCCGGTATCTACCGACGCCGAAACGGACAGGTGGACCTTTCCACAATCAACGGCCCTGGTTTCGGATACCGACTCGAAGAAATCAAAAGAAAACTACCCAGCCCGGCCGCCTGCTTTAACCGTTAACAAGACTTTATGTCTGAAACTGTATTACTGATCAATCCGCCGATTTACGATTTTGCGGCTTACGACTTATTCAGTAAACCGCTGGGACTGCTGTATCTAACCGCCTTTTTGCGTAAGGCCGGTTATGATGTTCGGCTGCTTGACGCACTTGATCGGGGCCATCCTGAATTGTCGGCTCGTTTTGGCCCGGCCCGCGTCAAACCCAACGGCACAGGCAAGTACCATAACGAGATTATCGAACGGCCGAAATGTCTGCGGCACATACCTCGTAACTACAGCCGTTACGGCATACCGATCAAGATGCTTACGGAACTTCTCGCCGGTGAATACCGGGAAAACAAACCGGCAGCCGTGATTGTTACAAGCATGATGACTTATTGGTATCCCGGCGTAGTTGAGGTTATCGAACATATTCGGCGGATAATGCCTGATATTCCTGTCGCGTTGGGTGGGGTATATGCCAGACTGTTGCCCGAACATGCCAAACAGGTTTGTACGCCTGATGTGATTTTTACTCAAAATGGTTTTCTGCCCGAACTGAAATGGCTTGACGGACTGACTCAAAAGAAAAGGGACTATAGCACGATATGCGATGGGTTTTTGGCCTGGCCTGGCCCGGCGTATGATCTTTACAGCCGGCTCGACTATCTTACCCTGATAACAAGCCTCGGCTGTCCGTTTAATTGTGATTATTGTGCCGGTCGGCTGCTGCAACCTCAACTGCGGCAGATGGAGCCGGAATCTTTTATTGACCAGGTTCTTTCTTTGCTTACTTTACTTGGCGATAACCGTCCCCGTTACAATATCGCTTTTATGGATGACGCTTTGTTGGCCAACGCGGACCGCCATATCATTCCTATATTATGCCGACTGCGGGAGCTTGACTTGCCGTTGCGTTTTTATTGTCCTAACGGCCTTCATTGCCGTTTCATTACTTCGGAAATTGCTGAATTGATGTACGCCAATCATTTCGAGATGGTCCGGCTCAGCTATGAATCATCTGATACGGCGGCCCGCTGGCAGAGGGCAAGTGATGATAAGGTAACCGACCGCGACTTCCACCGTGCTATCGAACATCTCATTCGTGCCGGCTATCGACCGTCGCAATTAGAGGCGTATATACTTACCGGGCTACCCGGCCAGAGTATGAACGAAATCGAACAATCCGCTCAGGTGGTGCATGAGCTTGGCGTCCGTCTCCGCCGTTGTCCGGTAATCCACGGGTACCCGATCGGGTATCTCATGCCGCAGGGTCGCCAACCATCTTTCTCGAGGGCTCATGTCCGTTCCCCCGTCTCTACAGGCGAACCTCCGATTGTCAGTCCCCATCCCCTGCGATATCGCGAAGAAACAGTGACCG
>DAOWIP010000486.1 GCA_030640865.1 Sedimentisphaerales bacterium
GTATGGCTTCACAGCCAATATGATCCCCAACGAGAGGCTCAACGCTGGGCACAAGGGGCCATTGAACAGGCGGAAAAACAACAGGATGAACAGGACGAGGAAAGCAACCGCATACCGATGTGCTACTTCGTGGATGGGTTCGGACTGGGCTATCACATTGAAGCGTTGTTTGAAAAACTTACGGGCGAAGCGTTTATCGTTGTCAGTGAGCGGAATCTGCCGTTAGTCAGAACCGCCCTTACACGGCTGGATTACTCGGAAATGCTGGAAAGCGGACGGGTGATTATTATTACCGGAACCGAGCGAGAAGAGATATTCAAGAAACTTCAGCCGCGTGCGACGATGATGATGATGGGAGTTGCCTTCACCCGTAGTTCGCAACGGGTGGACACCGAGTTTCACAGCGAGGTGCACAAGTTCGTCGCGGAATACGCCTCGTTTATGCGTAGCCACCTGATAAGCCTGTTGGCCAACTGCCTAATCACCTGCAAAAACATCATATACAACCTGCCGACTTATGTGGGCACCTCATCCATAGGGATACTTAACAACCGGTTCAAGGGCTGTCCCGCGGTAATAGTTTCGGCAGGCCCGTCGCTGAAGCGTAACCTGGCTATGTTGAAAGAAATCCGCGACAAAGTAGTTGTCATCGCGGTGCAAACGACCTTGAAACCGCTGCTGGCGGAAGGGATCGTGCCGGACTTTGTAACGAGCCTTGACTATCATGAAGTAAGCAAGCGTTTCTTCGAGGGGATCGAGGACCTCAGCGATGTTCACCTCGTGGCAGAACCGAAGGCGACCTGGCACGTGATCGACTACTGCCGTCCGATCGGTCCGGTGTCGCTGTTGCATAATGAATTCGCTCAGATTGTTCTGCGCGGGATGAATGACGAACACGAAGGGCTGACCGCGGGCGCGACTGTGGCCCATCTGTCATTTTATCTCGCGGAATATATCGGAGCGGACCCAATCATATTCATCGGCCAGGACCTGTCGTTCACCGATAACGTTTATTACAGTCCGGGCAACGCCCTGCACGATGTTTGGAAGGGTGAACTAAACCGTTTCTGCACAATCGAGATGAAAGAGTGGGAACGGATTGTACGAAACCGGAATATGCTGCGGGAAGTGGAAGATATTCACGAGCAGAAAATATATACCGACGAGCAAATGTTCACCTATCTGCAGCAGTTTGAAAAAGATTTCGCCAGATGCCCCGCCCATATCATCGACGCGACCGAGGGTGGTGTACGTAAGCAAAACTGCCGGACAATGTCCCTGAAGGAAACCGCCGCTCAATATTGCGCAGAACCGATTGATAAGAACAAATTCGACTATCGTAAGAAAATCAATAAGTTTGAGACCGGCGGTTTTAAGCAGTGCCGCGAAATATTACAAAAACGAGTAGATGAGGCGGAGGAGATGAAGGAGATTTGCCTGGAGACCATCGAGCTTGTGCGCGAGATGCTGACCCTGGTGGATAACCAAAAGGAACTGAATCGCAAAATGGTTCGGCTGGACGAACTGCGGACGAAGGTAAAACGGCGGAAGGAAATCTATCAATTGGTAATGTTCGTTTCGCAGGCGGCGGAGATGTACAGGTTTCGTCAGGACCGAACGATTGAACTGGACGATCTGGAAGGCAAGGAACGACAACGCCGGCAACTAAAACGTGACATCGGCTATGTTACCGAGATTAAAAACGGTTGCGATCGTTTGCTGACTCTGCTGGAAGACGGCATAGAACGATTCGATGAAGAAATTGAAAATGAGTGATACAAACGACAAAAAAAACGCGGCGATTTTATACGCCGACCTGAAACGGAGTATTTGGGGGATACGGTCGTATCTAACTGACCGTCTGGCAGGCCGAAGTGTGCTTGAACGGACGATCTCGCGGTTAGAACAGGCAGATCGGCTTGATGAAATTATTGTTTTCTGCCCAGACGAACAGCAGGAGCAGGTTCGGGAGTTGCTCGGGCAAACTACGGCTATTGTAAAAAGCCTGTCTGAACCGGTACCTGTGAGCAAACGTATGCCGCAACGAAAATGGGCTATGAACAATTGGCGCGGCGGAATCCGTGAAGCGACCCAGTTCGACGAGCAGGCGTTCACGGCCGAGATGGTACAATACGCGCGAGAACGGAAAATCTATACCGCCCTGTCGGTCGCCGGCGAGGCGGTAGTAGTCGATCCGGAACTGATTGACGCACTGCTGGAACATCATCATGAACACGGAGACGCGATGCGTTTCACCTTTACGCAGGCCGGGCCGGGCCTGTGCGGCGGAGCATATCGGCTGGATTTACTGCACGAGTTGGTACTTACGGGTGCATATATAGGTGATCTGCTCAGATACGACCCGGCCACACCACACGCGGATTATATTGTGCAGGAATGTAATTATAAGGTCGATCCGGAACTTTATACCACACAGTTCAGATATATCGCGGATACACGGCGGAGCTTTAGGACAATTGAAAATCTTATAACAAAGACCGGCGATAGTTTTCAACATTGGGACGCGAAACGGATCATATCGGAATTGGAACAGCAATGTCAGGGACCGGATATCTTACCACGCGAGGTTGAGATCGAAATTACGACCGAGCCGAGTCTGCGTATAAAAGGGTATCCGCACCGAGAGGGCTCAAAACACCCAAATCGGCAGAGAATGTCGCTTGCGTGCTTTGAGAAGATTATCGAGCAATTGGCGGAATACGATGATATTTGCCTGACTATCGGCGGCTTTGGCGAGCCGCTGTCGCACCCTGAGTTAATGGCCATGATCGACTTGGCCAAGGCGGCAGGGATATTGGGGATAAATATCGAGACCGACGGACGTCTCTTAAAAGGTGAGTTGGCCAAGTTACTGTCGGGATCGGAAGTGGATATTATCAGCGTATATCTTGACGCCGACAGCGGTGAGCTTTATCATAAAGTCAAAGGAAAAGATTGTTTCGATGAGGTGGTTGGCCAATTGGAGGCCTTTATCGAGAAAACCAATGGCACCGGCCCAATGATTCTGCCTCATTTGGTAAAGACTCGTCAGACAATGGCCCAGATGGAGGCGTTTTACGATCGCTGGCTTAAAAAATGCGACGGCGCGGTAATCGTGGGCTATAATGATTTCGCCGGCCAGATCGAAGATAAGTCTGTAATGGATATGGCTTCTCCTCATCGGTTGGCTTGCCGCAGACTGTTAGACAGTATGACTATCCTAACCGACGGCTGCGTTACAATCTGCGGACAGGATTTTATGGGAAGCCGCACGGTAGGCAATGTGAATGAAAAAAGCATAAAGGAACTGTGGCGATCGCAGTTACTGGAAGAACTCCGGACAGCGCATCGGCAGCGCAATTTCGAGATGAACGAACTATGCGGCAAATGCAAAGAATGGCACAGGTGAATGGGTGGCATGTTTAAGCGTAGCTTATGCAAAGCATAAACAAGCTTAAGCATGGTATTCCAACAGGGTGCCACCTTTCTGTATTCTAGAGAGGTGCAGGGTAAATAATTAAGGAATATTATTTAGTGAACGTATTAGGGATTATTCCGGCGAGGGAGGGAAGTCGTGGGGTGCCGAGGAAGTGCGTACGCGAACTTCTGGGCAAGCCCGTGATAACCTATACTATTGATGCGGCGCTGGAGGCCAAACAGATAGATCGGGTAGTTGTAACAACGGACGACCAAAAGGCAAAAGAGATTGCTGAAACATATAATATAACCGTTGTGGACCGGCCGGCTGAATTAGCGGCCGACACGGCACGGATCGACGACGCGATGAGACACTGCTGTAAGGAACTGGAACAGAAAAACAATTATAAACCTGACGTCATCGTTTTATTATATGGCAACGTACCGGTACGGGCAGAGGGAATTATCGACAAAACGATTGAGCATTTAATCAAAACGAATGCGGATTCAGTACAGACTTTTGCGCCGGTCGGCAAGTTTCATCCATATTGGCTGTATCAACTCGACAACGATCGCGCGACGAAATATATCGACAATCAGGTATTTCAACGGCAGGATTTGCCGCAGCTATATACTATCGACGGGGCGGTGGGGGCGGTCAAATATGAAGCCCTGATGGCGGCACAAGGCAGCGACGACCCGCATGCGTTTTGGGGAACCGACCGACGCGGTCTCATCCAGGAGAGTTATGAAACTGTGGACATTGATAACATCAGAGATTTATACCTGGCCGAGGCTGTTTTACGCGAACAGCAGTTGTGAAATCCGTAATATATGATTTACTAAATTGTCATTCCGCACTTGTTGCGGAATCCAGCATGGGTGGCATGCTTACGCATAACTTATGCAAAGCATAAGTTGGCTTAAGCATGGTCTTCTTTAGTTCCAAGCAAAGGCCATTCGAATATGGTAAGTGAAACTTATGATATTGTTTTGATTTTTCCCCCGATACGGACTTGGGACAATCCGCGGAACTTTCCGACTGGCACGGGCCTGATAGCGGCACGGCTGCGGCAGGCGGGTTACAAAGTAGCGGTAATTGATGTGAACGGCCTGCGATGGGAAGACGAGCGGGTATTGGAAAAACTTCGTGAATATAACCCATCTGTTATAGGGCTGGGGGGGCTTATTACCACTTATGGCTGGGTAAAGCGGATGAGCCGGAAGATACGGCAGCAATGGCCGGAGAAAAAAATCATACTGGGCGGCTCGGTTGGCACCAGCATTATCGAGACCGCACTGCGGAACCTGAGCATTGACCTGATCGCCGTTGGAGAAGCGGATGACACAGTCCTTGAACTGCTGCCGGCCCTTCTGAACGGAGAACCCATCGACAATGTCGCCGGGCTGGCATATCTGAAAGACGGCGAGGTGGTGCATACACCTGTCAGGCCGATGATTAAAAATACAGATAAACTACCCTACCCGGCGTGGGATATGTTTCCTATGGAAGTTTATCTGACAAACCCGGTAGTGGGGGTAGGCAAAGATATAGATATTATCAGTTCCCGCGGTTGTCCGTTCACCTGCCGGTATTGCTATCGCATATTCGGGCGTAACTTTCGCGGCCGAAGCGCCGAGCACGTGGTAGGCGAAATGACAGCCCTGAAACGGGACTATGATGTGGACTTTATCAGCTTCCAGGACGACTGTTTTGTCATCAATAAAAAACGGGTATTCGAGATTTGCGACCTGATTGACGCCGAGGGGCTTAATAAGTCGCTGCGATGGAGTTGTACGGGCCGTGTAACCGTCTGCGATAAGGAATTGCTCAGGCGGATGCGCGCCAGCGGTTGTGTATCGGTCAGTTACGGAATAGAAAGCGGCTCGGAAAAGATACTCGAGGCAATGAGCAAAAGAGCGACGATAGCCCAGGCGAAAGAAGCGATTCGAAATACCCGCGAGGTTGGCCTGCGGTGTCCGGTTTCGTTTATGATAGGCTATCCGGGCGAGACGCGGGAAACCGTAATGGAGACGGTCGAGTTCTGTAAAGATATGAATATCCCTTTGGCGGCATTGATGTTCACGTGTCCGTATCCGGGAACAGCGTTATATGAGCAGGTTAAAGACACCTCGCGGTTCAAAGAACAGTTTGCCACGGAGGAAGAGTTCGTATTGAAGATGGCCGATGCTCTGGAGCTTACGGTAAATCTGACGGACGCCGGCGATGAGGAAATGTTGGCGATGCGGGAAGAGGCGCTGGCACTGGCGAAACGGAACTATCAACCGCCCAGCGCGGAAGAAGTCGCTGCCCAGGAAAAAGAACTGTATGGCGAGGAACTGTATCGCAAGGCCCGGGAACAGTTACACAGCCCGGAAATGCAGGCGCATCGGAGCCGACACGGATTCAATGAAGAAAATTAACGGCAAAAAATGTCCATATATTATCGCTGAGGCGGGAGTCAATCATAATGGTCGATTGGCAACGGCACTGGAGCTTGTCAAGGCCGCACATGGGGCAGGGGCCGACTGTATAAAGTTTCAGGCGTTCACAGCCGAGGAACTTGTGGTCAAGAACGCCGAAAAGGCCCAATACCAGAAGCGCAGTGGCCCAAAGGGCGAAAGTCAATACGATATGCTAAAGCGGCTGGAACTGAAGGAGTCCGAATTCGCCGCGATAAAAAAATATTGTGATGAGCTTGAAATCGATTTTCTTGTAACGCCTTTCTCGCCGCGCTGGGTCCGGATATTTTATGAGATGGGCGTAACCGCCTTCAAGATAGGATCGGGTAACCTGAATGACAGAGCCTTACTGGAGGCAATCGGACAAACTCACTTACCGGTAATTATTTCAACCGGAATGTCAGACTTAACTGAAATTGACGCCGCGTTAGCAACCCTTCGAAAGTCAGGAAGTGTGCACCTGGCCGTATTGCATTGTATAAGTTTATATCCCACTCAACTGAAGCAGGTCGATGTAAACGCCATAAAATCACTTGCTGAACACACTCATCTGCCGACAGGTTTTTCGGATCATACGGAAGAACTTACTACCGGCGCAGTGGCAGTGGCGGCCGGTGCGGTAATTTTGGAAAAACATTTTACCTTGGACAAAAACCTCCAGGGACCAGACCACAAAATGAGCCTCGATCCAGAAGGCTTAAAAAAATATGTTGGGTTATCAAAAACGACCACTACGAAATCTCTAAAAAACAATATCGCCTCAAATACTCAAAATACATATTTTTCCGATAAAACAATCGATTTGAGAAAACTATATAAAATCGCATCAGGAAATGGCAAGATAAAACCACTCAAAGAGGAATTGGAGATGAAAAAGTTGGTTCGACTTAGCCTCGTCTCCACGACCAGTATCCCGCCCAATACCGAAATAACTCCGGAGATGATCACGGTCAAACGACCGGGAACAGGAATACCGGCAAACAAAATTCATGAAATAATCGGTAACTTATCCGCAAGAGCAATACCGCCGGACCATATCCTGGAACCGGAAGACATAAAACCTCAAAGCACAGGATTTTAATAGTTTTACATTCTGATTTAAAAAATGACCAAAGCAAAAAACGAGATTAAAAACAAGCGGCGGGTGATGGTAATCACCGGCACTCGGGCGGACTACGGTATCCTGCTGCCGGTTATCCAGGCTATCGACAAACACCCAAAGCTCCAATTGCAATTATTGGCGACCGGGATGCATCTGCTGCGAAAGTTTGGCCATACAATTGAGGAGGTCGAGCAGGACGGTTGGCCGATTGCCGGCCGGGTACGCCTGCAGGGCAGCCGGGACGATATTATCGGAAACAGCCGGGCGTTTGGCACCGCCATTGCCCGGATGACCGATATTTTTCACCGTATGAAAACCGATATTGTGCTGGTACTGGGAGATCGTATGGAGATGTTCGCCGCAGCGGCTGCCGCAACAGCCAGCCAACTCACATTGGCGCACATTCACGGAGGGGACACGGCAATTGGCGTTCAGGACGAAGCGTATCGCCACGCAATCAGCAAATTGGCACATATTCATTTTGCCGCCTCAGCCGGGGCACAAAAAAGGCTGGTAATGCTGGGAGAGGAATCTTTTCGTATTTATCAGACCGGCTCACCCGCTTTGGACAATTTATCAAAAAAAATCTGTAGAAAAATTACCGTCCTTAATAATTGGGCCGGTTTTGATGTTCGTGAGGATTTTTTACTGGTTTTGCAGCATCCAGCGGGCGGCTCGGCCCAGCAGGAAGAAAAGCGTATGGCCCAGACTCTGAGTGGTTGTGATCGTAAAGGCTTGGAATTGCTTGTGTTATATCCCAATTGCGATTCGGGCTTTTCGGGGATCATCAGGGCTGCCCAACGTATTTGTCGCGCCAAATCGTACCCTTTCGTAAAACACCTGCCGCGGGAGGTGTTTCTGGGACTTCTCACTCATGCTCGGGCACTTATCGGAAATAGTTCCAGCGGGATTATTGAGACGGGTTGTCTAAATGTCGATGTATTGAATGTTGGCCCCCGCCAGACAGGCAGGGACCGCGGCGCGAATGTTATTGACGTCGATTACGGCCGTAAAAATGTAAGTGGGGCCATAGATAAGATATTACAGCGGCGAGGAAAGAGCCGACGTAAGCCGTGTACTATTTATGGTAATGGTCGCAGCGGAACACGCATTGCTGCGATTCTTGCGAAGATAAGAATAAATCAAAAACTGAAGCAAAAGAAAATTACCTATTAATAGCGAGGACAACCGTGGGAGAATCAACAGCACTCAAAATAGCCAATCATGCCATTGAAATCGCAACTCTGCCGGAAGTAACGATGAGAATTGTCGAAGTGGTCCAGGATGAGCGCAGCACGGCTCACGATTTGCACAAGATTGTTCGCAACGACCCAGCCCTTTCGGCAAGGGTATTGCGCGTCGTGAATTCGGCTTTTTACGGCCTTCCCGGCCAGATCGGCAGTATCGACCGAGCCATTATGCTGCTGGGGCTTAACGCTGTGAAGAATATTGCCATCGCGGCTTCTATCGGGAAAATGTTTAAAAGCAGTGTTATATGCGATGATTTTACCGGCAAGGATTTGTGGACCCACAGCGTAGCTGTCGGCGCCACCAACAAGCTGATTACAAGCGCTATAGGAATGGCCCTGCCGGACGAGGCTTTTCTGACAGGATTGATCCACGACATCGGACTTGTGGCTGTGATGCAATGCCATTCCGAGGATATTCGGAAAATTGTGGATTTAACCAAAAGCGGCGTTCCTTATCGAAAGGCCGAAGAGAAAATTATCGGAGCCAATCATCAGGAAATAGGTGCCGCCCTGACGGCAAAGTGGAAATTCCCTCGCTCGTTCCAGTTTGTTACAGGTTTTCATCACGAGCCGACGGCATTGGCTCCGGAGAACCGAATGCTTTCTGTTATCACCCACATTTCCGACATTTTGTGTGCCCGCGGAGAGATCGGCATGAAAATCACCGCGGAAACCGAAGAGATTCCGCAGGAATTGCAAGATGAAATTGGTATAACGTCCGAACAACTCGACGAGATTGCCGGTAATATCGAGAACGAGCTACAAACCGTCCGATCACTGATTGAATAGCCCTCGCTGTTAAGCGGGGGTCCTTCTGTAGGCCGTCGGGTGGCAGCCACCGAATCTTCGAGGTTGATGGCTCGACAAAAGGTGGCAATTAAGTAGGGCTTGCTGAATAACTTATTTTAGATATGCACATTTTTTTATCTCTGTTTCGATCACCTTTGGAAGCATGACATTAACTAATTCTTTGCCATATTCTCCGATACGCTTATTATCAGTATTCGGCCATGGAATGACAAACATTCCCGGCTCCCAATTAAATGTTCTTTTCTCAATTCTCCTATTAACTTCAGTCAAAACACCCGATTGAGGGTTTATCCATTTAAACTTAAGGCAACACGCAAGCTCTAAAATTGTAGGATTTTCTTCAGTAGCTATTCCTGGCGGATTCAACTCCCAAGCGAGACACGTGAGTGCCGCTTCGCCGCAGGCGAATAAGGTGGATGGCTATCCGGTTTTGTAGGGTGGGGCTTTGACCCACGCGTTTTTCTAATGCCAGGACGGAATGCCGATTCTCATATGCGGCAGCGGAACCGCAGCAAGCTCAGGATGCGGCGAAACCCGTGCGAGTGGCATCCTGATAAACCGGCCTTGATCGTCCGTGTTTTTCGTGTGTTCAAAACACTTCAGGATTTTATTGTAAGTGAGGTTGTTTCTATTTCTTCTTTCAAAGCCGGTGAAGCCCAATCTGTCGGGAAGCGGCGTGAGTTCGCGCGGCTTGCATATAGTTTTCCATTCGTCCGACCTATCCGGTTCCTGATATGCAAAGAGATACTTTGGGCCATCTTTTCGTATCTCCATTACATAAGGAAACCAGACGGGTTGATACCAGCCGAGGAAATCGTCGTTTGTACGCGGGGGCCGGAC
>DAOWIP010000512.1 GCA_030640865.1 Sedimentisphaerales bacterium
CCTTGAATATGGATTCCTTCATCATTATCAGACTGCCTTTCTTTCTCGGTACATATTGACTAATGTTCCTTTAACGTGGCTCTTCAGGTTCGAGACCCTGGTCATCACCCTTTTCATCGTCCTGCTCGTCATACTTCCAGCTTTCGGATTCGTCATAGTCGTCCATTTCCCGTTTGACTATATCGAACATCTTTTCCTGCATTGGGGCCATTTTCTGATACCACCGCAGCATCATCTGATAAGATTGCAGTAACGCGTCAAGCCGTAAAAGCTGCATTTTCTCCAGGCAGGCCGGCTCTTTAATCGTGCTGAAAGGGTCGCATTGCAGGGTTATCCGACCGGTGCTTTCGTCTCGGTGGAAGTATTCGCAATCTTTGCATTGTATCATCTTAAAATCTCCTATATATCCCTACAGTCCCCCACGCTATTTATAATACGAGAATATCAGCAGGAAATCAAGCTATAGAAAAAAGTAACCCGGCGCATAAAAAAGGCAGGCCCTGCTGCCTGCCTTTATGGGAAAAAAGAATCTGTTGTAAAACCTTACATCAGGTTTTCGTCTAAAAATTTCTCCAATGCCACGGACAGTTTGCCCTCAATATCGTAGGTTCCATCCGCCAGCGACTGCCGTACCGCCTCCACTTTCTCGGCCCTTATTTCCGGCATCTGGGCGATCTTGCTTAAAAATAGTGCCGCCTGTGAAATTTGTACCTGGTCCTCGTTTTTGCCGGCATTGGACACGGATGGCCCATTCCGGTCCTTGCCACCCGAAGACGGGCCGATAGGCGGCAGTTTCTGATAGCCTTCGATTCGATTGATGTTGTTCATAACTTGCTCCAATTGTGTTTATTCTGCTGTTCTGCTTTTTCTTACCCTTTACGGCAAAAGCACCGGACCACAATATATTGCGTTCTCTTCCTTTTGCCGCTTCCCATATCTTACACAGTATTTATCGACTTCAGACCGCCGGAAACTTGAAAAAAACCACCTATACCGGATTTATCCTGAAATCATCTTATCAGCGTAGTTATCGGTATATTATTATCGTTATAGGTCCTTAATTGACAATGAGTTACCCCAAATTAAACCCGGCCGGTTTCTCTATCTTAACCAACAACGCCAAATTGACCTGGAAGCAAGGACCTATAAATTCATCTACAATATGTAGTGATATAAAAAAATTTGATAATATCCCGCGATCAGGGGTTAAGATAGATAATTATTGTCGCGGAAGGCAATGTTGTCCTATTTGAGTGAGTATGATATATTAGGCTATAAATGAGTAAGAAAGATTACTATGATGTTTTGGGTGTGCCCCGTGGGGCCTCTGCCGACCAGATAAAGAAGGCTTATCGCCGTCTGGCCCGCAAGTTCCATCCTGACGCCACAGGCAATGACAAGAAAGCGGCTGAGCGGTTCAAAGAGGCCCAGGAGGCTTATGATTCGCTCAGCGACCCGCAAAAGCGTCAGGCTTATGATACCTTCGGGCATGCCGCGGCTAATATGGGTTCCGGACCCTTCGGTGGTGGGCCAGGGGCCGGAAGGAGCTATGCCCGACGGGGTGGTTCTGATGGTATTCATTTTGATTTTTCCGATTTTTTCGGTGGTTCTGGAGGTGTTGCCGGCCACGGGGGCATCGAGGACATCTTTGAGCAGTTACGTTCACAGCAGGGCCGCCGGGTCGCCCGCAAGCGTCCTCAGCCGCAACGCGGCCGGGATATCGAACATACGGTCAGAATAAGTTTCGATGAGGCTGTTAATGGTGTCAGCAGGGACATCGTGATGACTGTTACCCAGTCCGATAACAAACGACGACAGGAACGGCTCGCGGTCAAGATACCCCCCGGCGTCGATAACGGCAGTAAAATCAGGCTCCGCGGCAAAGGACAGCCCGGCCCGGGTGGAAGAAACGGTGATCTGCTTATTACCATTCAGGTTGATGAGCATCCCTATTTCGAGCGACAGGGTAATGATATATATCTGGAGGTTCCTATGAGCGTTACCGAAGCCGCTCTGGGTACCAGGATTGAGGTACCAACCTTGTCCGGTACTTCTACGGTTACCATACCGCCCGGCAGCAGTAGTGGTCGCAAACTTCGCTTAAAAGGAAAAGGGATAAAATCACAAAAAACCAAAACCAACGGCGATATGTTCCTGACCCTGAAAATTGTGCCTCCTGTTGAAATTGACGAGGATTCAAAACAATTACTACAGGATTTTGCCAAGGAAAATCCCCAACCTGACCTGCGTAAAAACTGGTAGTGGTCAGCAGGCAGCATGGGCTGAAGCCCATCCTACGTGTCTGTCTTATTTGGAACTTCCGTTATGCGCATACTGTTCAAGCTATTCACATACCGTAAGCTCTGCCATATCCGGTTGCTTAAGGTAATTGCAGGCATCATAATCTCGCTTTGTGTGGCTACGGCCACAATGAGCCATACTTTTGCTACCGAAGGGCCTGCTCCCTCTGAAGATTCCACCAACGATATTCAACCTGTTCTCAGTCAGGAAAAAGCGTCAGATACGACGGAGGCGGCCGAAACACTCAAACAGAAGGAATTGAAACATCGCCAGTATAAACTGACGCTACTGGTTATAATTGTAGGTATTGTCAGTCTTTTTATGGTGATACTGTTAATTACTATTATTCGAATCGGCCGTTATCGGCATCGCCGACTCGGACTGGGCCAAAAATCACCACCAACGGAATATATCGACGCCTGGAGCCGGTACCGATTAAAGGATGATGAAAAAAAATAATACTTCTGTTTCCCATCAATCACATCAGCGACACCTGCGGCTGGACTCTCAGCGCCGATTAAAAAAGACGATTGAGTTTCAACGGGTTTTCAAGGCAAGGTGCAGCACAGCCGACAAGTACCTCGTGGTCTATGCCCGGCCGAACCAACTGGCCCATTCTCGTGTGGGGATATCCGTGGGCAAACGACTTGGCTCAGCCGTCAGGCGTAACCGTTATAAGAGAACACTGCGCGAGGCATTTCGCCTGTTACAGCCCGAATTGCCTGTCGGATACGATTTTGTCCTGATCCCCCGCCCGGTCGAAAAGGCAACAACCCAAATATATCGAAAATCCCTGCTACCTATGTGCCGAAAACTCCAAAGAAAATGTAAAATATAAGTAACCGAAAGTAAATTTCTTTTCTTTCATTTTCAATTTTATATCTTATATTCTAATGACCCCGACGGGATTTGAACCCGTGTTGCAGGGATGAAAACCCTGTGTCCTGGACCTGGCTAGACGACGGGGCCGGTCATTTTACTGAATTGATGCTTTTATCACAATAACCGGACTTTGTCAAAGAAAATCTCAATCGGTTATTTATTCTGGGACAAACAGGACTGATAATGGAGAAAGCGGACCTATTGGATAGGGGTTTCCAGGTCGCCGGAGGCGATAACAACCCGGTCTCGACCGTCGCTTTTGGCCTTATAGAGGGCCATATCGGCCTGATATAGCAGTTGATCGGGTCCCTGCTCCGGTCGCAGTTGGGCCACGCCAAAGCTGGCTGTAATCGGGCCGGGCACTTCTTCGATGGGGTTTATTTTGATGAATTTGCGGATTCTCTCGGCCAGGTGTGCTGCCGCTTCGGCACCGTTATTTGGGACGATGACAAGAAATTCTTCGCCGCCCCAACGTCCCACCGCGTCCGGCTGACGCAGGTTGTGCGACAGAACACTGCCGATTCTGGCCAACACCTTATCGCCGACGTCGTGACCATAATTGTCGTTGACACGCTTAAAATGGTCGATATCAACCATAATTACTGACAGAAGTTGTTTATATCGGCGGGAGCGTTCGATCTCAGCTTTGAGCAGTTCGCTTACAGCCGAACGATTACAAAGCCCTGTCAGTTGATCTTTCCGTGACATCTGGAGCAATTGCCGATGCGAGTCTTCGAGGGACACATGGGCCGAAATATCGCGAAAGACTTCTATTGCGCCGGTAATTTGCCCTTTGTCATTGCGGATGGCGGAGATATGTGATTCGACAGGGATACGCTGGCCGTTCTTACGGCAGACATACCCTTTCCATGTACCGGGCATACCTGTTTCCAGCACAATGGAAATTCCATGTGTCTTTTCACGCACTGAGATAGTCGATTTATCCTCTATCCCGGCAAACGGGGTATCGCCGAAATTCAGCCCCCTCATCTCCTTGGCTGTATAGCCGCTGATACGGGAGCAGCTTTCGTTCCAGTACAGGATAGTCCCGTGCACATCGACCATATAAACAGCATCGAAAATACTGTCCAGCAGGGTCTTATAAAAGTCCCCGGTCAACAATTTTGTTACAGTTGCAGCCATAGTCCTGACCATCTCAATAGTCCGGTAACACAAACAAAAACCACATTCACTAAATAATCATCGACCAATCAGACCAACCAGGTTAGCCCCCGGTTATTGTTATATGATAATTTTTTGATATTGTTCCAAAGCTTGGGGGAAAAGTGTATTTGGTGTACTATCAGTATTTACCGAAAAAGAGCTTTTTTCTCGGCCTGACGATTGTCAGTTAATATTTCTTGATTCTTAATTCTATTTTATTCGCCAGGGTATGGTAAATGAGTCGGCCTCCGCGCCATATACCTGCGAAATCTGTAGGCCGTTGGCTTGAGAAGTATAAAAGATTCGGCCGTTTGACACTACCGCGCTCACGCATTCCCGCGCATCTACGCACGGACCGGAAGACACCAGTTTATTACCGTCTGTTGTGTCGATTATGTCCATATTGGTTCCGATAACATAAGGCTCCGAGAAGGTGAAGCGGGTACAGGCATATTTTCGATCGAAAGATGACAGGATTTTCCCGGTATCCTTGTTTATCAGATAAGTGGGCTTGCCCGTGGAAGCGTGTATAAAGAGAAGTTTGTCACTTATCGTAACCACATTCACAGCCTTGGCGACCGGTTCTGACTGCCAGATTAAAGAGCCGTCCCTGGCGTCCAGACACCACACATAGCGATTATCTGTTTGTTCGTTGGGTTGATTATATCCGCCTAGGTACAGGCGGCCGTTTTTTCCGGAAACAGAGCAGCCGGCAGTAACGTAATACCGGCTCGTCTGCCACAGCACCTTACCGGTGTCGGGGTTGATTGCGGCGGTAAGGCCTTTTGATTTCGGAACACCTTTTTTTGTCTTTGCCGCATAGCCGAAAAAAGTGGAGTAATAGAGCGTGCCATCCATCAAAGACAGGCCGGAATCATTACCACCGGAGCCAAATTCGGAAAAGTTCTTTGCCCAGACCACCTTTCCTGTTTCCATATCCCACGCCCGGATCAGTGGTTTATTATCCAGCGGGTAATACGGGTTATTGTGGCTGTAAATCCAACTCATTACCTCATTATCTTGTGGCGATTTTACGGGCTTGCCTTTATGAAGGTAAGCCTTTTCCGTGCCCTGGGCGGCGTATCGGCCCGATCCAAAGGAATAAATAGCGAGATTATTATGAATAACAGGAGCCGCCTGCCTGCTCCAGCTTGGCGAACCGGTGAAAGGCGCTTCCCAGAGTAACTTTCCGGTAGCCGCATCGAGGCAACGCATACTGGACTTTTTCATCCCCGACTGCGGCACTAACAGCCGACCCTTATAGTAAATTGGAGCTGTAAAGGAAACATGCACTCCGGGCCAATACCGCCGCCACAACAGCCGTCCCGTCTCCTGCTCGATAGCGAATATCTGTCCTTCAGCGGTATGGGTGTATATTCGGCCTCCGCCGCAAACGGGAATGTGTTTGAAAGTACCTTCGTATCGGCGAATCCATTTGACTTTGAACGGCGGCCGTGCTCCCTGATCGTTAGTGTTCGTACAGGCCATATTACCGAAGTTGGTGAACCAGTCATATTCGGCATCGGCTAATTTGCCGCTGAGCGGGCTACGAATCTCATACAATCCCAGGTCTTTTTGTGGCAGCGGCGTATTGCCTTTCGGGCCAAGGACATAAAGGTAACCATCTTCGCAGCCGAAATATATTTTTCCGTCGCACACGGCAACGGGAGCGGTAATCGCCTTTCCGAAGGGGGTCTTGAACGACCATACTTTGCCGCTGCCGGACAAAGGCACTACATAAAGGCTGCCGTCCAGGCCGCCGTAGATTCCTTTGTCGCGTAGTAGAATCGGCGGAGTTATGGACGGATAGCCGCCCAGATATTCAGTTTGCTTACCGGGAGAATGACGGCAAAAACCAAAACCCGCTTCCGGGCTGCACCGATACACATCCTTGCCACGCGGACTCACCGAACTAAAGCTCAGCAGCCGGGGCATATTAATTGCCGTCTGCGTACCGGGTACGAAGTCTGTTTCCGCCTTGCCGTCGCGAATCCGGATTATCTCTACTCGGCCCGTATTGTCCCGCCGATGCCATTGCCGATAGATTGCACCGTCTTGTCCTACGCTCAGCCCAAAGGTGGCCGGAGATTCCAAGCCTGCGTATGCGGGAACAGTTCCCATCGCCTTGAGTTTTACGCTGCCGCCAATATCTTCAAGGCAAACAGCCGACCCACCGGCTGGAACAACTATCATACGTTCATGGACAGCCAGGTCCTGCGAACAGCAGAACTGATCGCGCCACGTTACCCGCTTGCCTTTTTTGTGCTTGCACCACTGCTCACCGCTCCATCGGTCGCCGGTGAAAGACATTATCTCTTTGACGTAATCCCATATCCAGCAGATGGTCCCGTCGGGTTCGAGCGAATAAACCTGAGAACCCAGCGTGACAAAATAGACTCGGTTATTGGCTACGACCGGCGTGCTGAATATCGGCTCGCCGCAGGGAATTTCTTTTACGACTGTTCCGTCGGCCGTATTCAGTACATAGTAGCTCCCTGCCATCGTTCCGAAGTGCAGGTAACGGCCCGAAATGGCCGGCGACGACACATTATTGCAGTTGGCCCTGCCGCCACCGGAGGCGAATTTCCACACTATGCTTAACGATGAGCCGTCGATACAAAAAGCCGTCCCTGCTCCATCTATTATGTAAATACGCCCGTCGGCTACTACCGGCGCCGTAAAAATCGCGTCCGTCAGCGGTATCGCCCCGAGTAATCCCAGGTTGGCCGCGACGCTTCTGTCGGGAACATTGCCTGAATGACGGCAATCGTATTTGAATTGTAACCAGTCCTCAGCAAATGTTACATTAGTTCCTACTGTAAGAAACAGAATTACCCATAAGAAAAATATTACCTGCCTTAGTTTCATAATTTTCAACTCCTGCTCATCGTATTGTTTGCCCTGGTTTAATCTATGACTCACGTAGTTTGTAGGGCGGGCCATGCCCGCCATTTGGGATTGCTTTTGTTGGGTGGCATGCTTTACGCGTAGCTTATGCAAAGCATAAGTAAGCTTAAGCATGGTTTCCTGGCCTCTCTTGCCTTGAATCATTAAATCTCAAATCTTAAATTCTTCTCATCAGATCGAAGATATAGCACGGCGTATTGCGACGGTTACAGTAGTTTTCTTCGCCGGGCCGGGCCGTATTGTCAAAATACTCGTAGTGATATTTCTGTTTCATCAGTTTGATTATTTCCCGGCGACGTCGTTCACGCCACTCCCAGCTTGCCAGCATTTTGCTTTTGGGGTCCTGTAATAATTGAACTAATTGTTTTTGGGACAATTTCTTCAACTGTTCTTGGTAGTTCAGCGGAACTTTTGCGCCGCCGATAGACTGGTCGGCGTCTGGTATAAAATAGCGGGTAAAACGGCCGGTCTGGGCCTTCTTCTCGATTTCTGGTATCGTCTGGGCAACAATCATATCCCGGTCGAGGTACCACGCGTACTCTGGCCGATAGAAGGAGCCTTTAGCGGGGTGTTGTTTGATGACGAAGTCTTTAAAGGTTAATAGTGCTTTATCGGGCGGTATCTGTCGGTTCAGTTCCTGGAATAGTTCAATGGTCCGTGGAGACTGCCATCTGATTTGCCGATATGCGGCAAGTCCGCGTGTGCAGAACACCACTACAATTATCACGCCGGCAATTACGCCCGCCAATGCTGCCCGGCGATGTATTTTCCTGAGAATATCCGCGATCATCATCAGCCCAAGCGACGCACTGATTGCCACAAAGGGAGCAAACGGCCTTAGCCAGTATTGATGTTCTCTGACCAGCCCCCGGAACACAATCAGCAGTATTACGCCCGGCAGTAAAAAAAGCCATATCTGAGGAAAATCCCGCGGCAATCGCGGCTTGTCGGGCATTGTCGATGATGTTCCGTCTGTTCCGCCGCGCGGGCCGGTGCGTCTGGGCCTTCTCCCGCCAGGCGAGGCGCCTCGGAAAAACAAGACCACCCTGCCCGCGAGCAGGTATCCGCAATGTCCAATCAACAGGACCAGAACGGGCCAGGTGAAATTGCTGACTGAGTGTTTTTTAAGAGTACTGAACCATTGGCCTGCCTGGATATTGCCGCCTTCATCCTTGGTTGCTCGCCACTTATACAGATCGAATATCTTCTGTGTCTCGCCTCCATACCCGGCCCGCATCACCGCGAAGTTCATCGCCAGACTTGTCAGCGGCATCACAATCAGAATCACCAGTACCGCCGGGTGCAACTTACCCCGGCGAAACACACAGCGTAAAACGTAATGCAGCCCGAAGGTGAAGGCATAAAACAGCCCCGACCAGTTCAGTTGGACCATCAGAAAAAGGGCTATGGCAAACTCAACGAGGTGCCGGGTTTTCGGAGACGGCCCATCGCTTAGCGATTCGATCAGTATAAGATACCGCCATAATGCCCACGACGTTATCACAAACAGCCAGCCGCCGACGCCGAAATAACCCATCAGCGGAAGCAGTCCCAAAAACAGCATTGCCAGTAGGGCCGTCTTTTCTTCGAACAATTCTCGCAGTACCTTCAAAAGTATGAGCATTCCAATGACTGTGGTAATAATTCTCACTAATTGTGGCGTCCAGTCGTTGGCTCCGAAAATGGCCATTACTCCCCCCATCAGCAGAGTCGGCAACTGGGGATGATCTACATAACGTTTTGGGTTTTCGGTCGGCGGATCGCCCACTGCCCAGGTTGTAAAGCCCTTGGTATAACCTAACCCGTAATGAGCATGTGATCTGGCAGACCATGATCCGGTGGCCCTTGCCCAACTGTGCAGCCCATAGAATGGCCCGTTAAACGGCCGAAACGACAGCGGGCGCAATTCCACTACCATAACAGCTACCGTAAGTGCAATCATCGCCGTTCCGATCAGCCAATAGTACCGGCGTAACAGATCATCGAAAAACAATTTATTTTTGACCGTCCCATCGGCCCGGACGGTTTCAGGCGAAGGTTGTTTTTTTCTGAGGCTGTGCTGTTTTGCGTGTAACGCTCTACGTTTGGCCATCTGAAACCTTTCGTCATACCAAAAAAAGAGTGCTGGTCTTGGACATATGATAATCTACGGTCGGCATGTCGTCAAGTGTATGGGTGTATGGGGATGTCTGCCTGTTTATCTATCTTAACCCCCAATTGTGGAGCGTTGGTTTTTTTAATTGTTTATTTTATATTTAATATTTAATATGCCTTTATGGCAGTTACCAAGACCGTTAAACAAGACAAGCCCACCCATACCAACATAGACGACCTGTTGCCGGGCGACCTGCTCAGCGATGACGAACAGGTTGTCTTTGCTGTCAAGCCATCGCTCTGGACGATCGCCTTTTTGCAATGGCTAATCCGCAGCTATGTCCTTACCGACAATCGTGTCATTCGTATCCGCGGGGTGTTGACCATCGACATTTTCCAGTGTTCACTCGTGCGTATCCAGAACACCTTTTTAGTTTTGACACTGCCCCAGCGGCTTTTGGGCCTGGGCAGTATCGTTTTCGCCACCGCCGGCACCGGTTCTGTCGAGGCAATATGGCAGCATATCAAAAACCCTCTTAGTATTCATCAACAGCTTATCCGCGCCATCAACGCCGCCGGTAGCAAACCAATCACGCCAACAGAGGGAACCGGCGGTGATAAATCATTATAGCAAGCGTAGGCGGGCCATGCCCGCTATTTATTCTAAAAAGGTGAACATACGGAGGCGCTAATTTATGTCCACAAACTTTACCCCAGGCAATATCGAGTTCGCGTTCAGAACGTCAAAATCAGCGGCTCATCCGCAGCCGTCAGACGATACGCCGTTTCGCCTTGTTGTGATGGGCGACTTCAGCGGCCGGAGCAATCGCGGCCTGTGTGAGACTGGAGCGGCACTAACCGCACGACGGCCGATTATGGTGGATGTGGACAATTTCGACCGGCTGCCGGCCAAACTCGACGCCGAGATTCACATCCCCGTCGGTGGCGAGGAAGGATCACGAATCGCGATTCGTTTTACCGAATTAGATGATTTTCATCCGGACAGTTTGTTCGACAAGATCGATATGTTCCAAAAATTGAAGTCGCTTCGTCGGCGTCTGAAGGATTCGAGTACATTTGCCGAGGCAGCCGCGGAGGTCCGCCTCTGCTATGCCGACCAGGCAGCTATCGACCAGACCACTGACGACCAAGTCACTGACAGCAATGTAAGTACGGCTCCGGCAGAGACAAAACCGGTTCAGAAAAGCGAAGCGGATGCCGATACAATCGAACGGCTGCTGGGCAAGCCTGCCACAGCTAAACAACCAACTCACATTGCGGGGAAAATCGCTGGTGTGGACGCCCTGATCCGCGACGCCGTCAAACCTTATATTGTCCCCACTCCCGACCCGCAACAGGATGAGCTTGTCGGACAAATTGATCAGGCTGTCAGCGGTCAGATGCGCGGCATTCTGCATCATCCGGACTTTCAGCGGCTCGAATCCGCGTGGCGGACTTTGCACTTTCTCGTTAGTAATATCGAAACGGACGAGACACTCAAGCTATATGTAATTGATATAAGCAGGGAAGAATTGGCCGCCGACCTAACCGAGGCGGAGTCGCTGCCGCGGAGCGGCATATATCGCATGCTTGTCGAGCAGTCCGTGAGCGTCCCCGGCGCCGACCCCTGGGCGGCCTTTCTCGGTTGTTACAGTTTCGATCAGACGGCTGAAGACATAACCCTACTGCAAAAATTGGCTGGTGTTGCCCGGTCAGCCGGAGCGCCGTTCCTGACCGCCGCCCATCCTCATTTCGCCGGCTGTGAATCGTTTGCCGCCACCCCCGATCCGGACAATTGGCAATGGCAGCCGGATGCCGCGACTGCTCAAAAATGGCACGAACTCCGCACCTCGCCCGAGGCGGCCTCGCTCGGTCTGACTCTGCCGCGATTCCTGCTGCGTCTGCCCTATGGACGCGACGGCGAGTCTGTTGAGCGATTCGATTTCGAGGAACTGCCCGATAAGGCTGCTCACGAAAAGTATTTATGGGGCAATTCGGCCGTCCTTTGTGCGTATCTATTGGCCCAGGCGTTTCGCGTGTCCGGCTGGTCTCTTACAAATGCGCTACAGACCGAGGTAACAGGGTTGCCTATGTATGTGTGCGAGACCGCCGGCGAAAAACAAATTGTCCCCTGCGCGGAAAACTACTTGACCGAGCGGGCAATGCAAAGCCTTATTGACAGCGGGCTTATCCCTATGCTGAGTGTGAAGGGCCGGAATAGCGTCCTGGTTCCGCGGTTTCAGTCCGTTGGCGAGCCGCCGAGTCGCCTCGCTGGACGCTGGCAATAACAGCAAAATTTCGGTAGCTTGATCGTATAAGAATTTGTATTCTGAATGTACCGCGGACGTCCCGTCCGCATCTCTGTTTTTGCCGGCGAGACGCCAGCGGTACAAAAGTCCCGTAGGAACAAATGATAATAACCCAGCGATTTATCGCTGGGAAACCTGTATAAAAGGAGATTTAACAATGGTAGATACAACTCGCAGATCGTTTCTGAAACAGTCGTTAAATATCGGCGGCGCTATGTTTGCCGCGGAATTCGGCGCCCTGGAAGCCCTTGCCGGGGCCTTGCCGAGCGGTTACCGTCAGAGCGGTTCTCTTATGCGTTTCGGACTGGTTACTTACCTGTGGGGCAAAGACTGGGACCTGCCCACCCTCATCCGTAACTGCGAAAGGGCCAAGGCGTTCGGCGTCGAACTACGGACCCAGCATGCCCATAAGGTCGAGGCCGACCTTAGCCCACAACAGCGTAAAGAAGTCAAAAAACGCTTCGATGACAGTCCCGTTGTCTTTGTGGGGCCGGGCTGTAATTTTGCCTTCCATTATCCCGACAAGGCCAGAGTGAAACAGGAAATCGAAGGTGCCAAACAATATGTCAAACTCTCCCATGACTGCGGCGGCAGCGGACTCAAAGTCAAGCCAAACGGACTGCCCAAAGGCGTGCCGGTCGAAAAAACCTGTGAGCAGATCGGTAAGTCATTGAATGTTCTTGGCCGTTATGCCGCCGATTACGGACAGGAAATACGCGTCGAAGTGCATGGCAGCGGAACCAATGACCTGCCGATTATGAAGAAAATCTTTGATTGGGTAACCGAACGCAACGTCGGCGTATGCTGGAACTGTAACCATCAGGACCTCAAAGGCAGGGGGCTGGAGTATAACTTTAATCTCGTCAAAAACCGCCTTGCCACGACCTGTCATATCCATGCGACTAATGATAATAAGTACCATTACCCATATCAGCAGTTGATGAATCTGCTCGTCAGGATGGACTATAAAGGCTGGATGTTGATCGAGGCCCACGGCAAACCCAAAGACCCTGCCAAAGCACTGGTCGAACAGAGTGAAATATGGACGAAAATGATCGTCGGCACCCAGAAAAAACTTAATCTGCCGCCAATAAAAATCAAGTAGAAAGACATTGACACCAAAGACAAATTTCTATAGTATTCCATCCTTTATTCCGCCTGCTGGAGTACGCATAACCAGTGAGACAGGAGTTTTTTGCCGTGAGTGATTGTGATAATAATCACAAAATGGAGCCGCAGTATCGTTTATCATACACCGGCAAAAAACAGGTGATAACAGGATTTTTGCGATAATGCTGAAGGGCATAATATTATGAGTCATTATATTGTATTAGTTAAGCAGGTACCTGACGTAACACAGATTACCGATAACGCGTTCGACCCTGAGACCGGCAACCTGATGCGTGGCAAGCTGGCCACCGTGATAAATGAGCTGGACGCTCAGGCTTTGGCGTTTGCCGACCGAATGAGGCAGCTCGATGCGACTTCAGACGGGAAGGTTATCGCCCTGACTATGGGGCCGCCTATGGCTGAAGAGGTGCTGCGTTACAGCCTGGCTCGCAGGGCCGATATGGCTGTGCTGTTGACTGACCGGTCTCTTGGCGGGGCCGATACGGTTGCGACGGCTAATCCCCTGGCTTATGCCGTCCGAAAAATTGTCAAGGACCTGTTAGGCGATACAAAGGACTATTTTGTCGTCTCCGGTATGCAGTCTGTCGATGGCGACACGGCCCAGGTGCCCGCCCAGATTGCGGAAGAGTTGGCCCTGCCCTGTATCGCTTATGCCACCGACGTCGAACGAAAAAACGGTCATCTTGAATTCACCAGGATTATCAGCGGCGGCAGTCAGATCGTAACGCCTAAAGAACTGCCGGCTGTCATTACCGTGGCCAAGTATGAATATCCGCTGTTCGCCACCTTTGCCGGCGGACGCCGTGCCAACGATATGAAACTCGTCGTTTGGGGGACTGATGATGTAAAACCCACCCAGATAGGGGTAAAAGGTTCCAAGACCCGCGTTATCCGGGTCTTTCCGCCGCCCCACACCTCCAGAAAATGTCAGGCAATCGAAAATGTCGGGGAATTTGCCCAACTGCTCATCGACAGCTATAAAAGTAACCAGGGCAATGGCGAAGCGGACGATAAAACCGGGGCTAACTATGTTCTGCCCAGAAAAAGAGCCGACAAATTCGATCGGCACTACGAAGGCACGAAAAAGGAAAGCGAAGCCTTCATTAACCTGGCCGAAAAATTAGAAGCCCTGGGTATAAAAGATGCCGCTGATGTGGACGAGGCAATCAAGGAAAAAATCCTTGCTGATATTGACACGAAGCTGAACAAAAGGACCCTCGACAACCTGCTTTCTGGGATGCAGGCAGTTAAGCCGAGTTATTCCGGCGAGGTGTGGGTTATCGCTGAGCATGACGGCAGTCAGATGCACCCTGCTACCTTCGAATTGATCGGTAAGGCACGCGACCTGGCCGATTCTCTTGAGACCAAGGTTGGCGTGGTGATTGCCGGTGAAAAAGTCGAACCGATGGCCGAATCGTCGATCGAGGCCGGCGCGGACAATATTTATGTTATCGATGACGATCTGCTCGAACCGTTCGACCCGGCCGCCCATCGCACAGTTGTCGCCGAGGTGGTTAAGAAGTATGGGCCGCAGATCGCCCTTTATGCCGCCACGCCACGAGGTCGCGTACTGGCTCCGATGGTGTCCTATCGGCTGGGCTGCGGCCTGACCGCGGACTGCACGTCGCTGGACATCCGGGACAGTTCCCGAAAAGGCGACATTGCCGTGCTTATGCAGACACGGCCCGCTCTGGGCGGTAATGTGATGGCCACTATCTGTACAAAGGATTCGAACTGCCAGATGGCCACGGCCCGGCCGGGTGTGATGAAACGGCTGCCCCCTGATAAGTCCCGTAAAGGCAGTATTATTCGGCATGAGGTGAAACTGACCAAAGGCGATCTCAGCATGAATATTATCAAGACCGAAGTCGGCCTTGGTACTGTGAATTTCGACGCCGACATTATCGTCTCCGGCGGTAAAGGTATTTCAAGCAAAGACAGTTTCGAGAAATGCACATCCGATCTCTGCAAGGCCCTCGCCGACAAACTCGACGCCGAGGTCGAGTACGGCGCCTCGCGGGCCGCCGTTGAACAGGGCTATGTCGAACGTGTGCATCAGGTCGGCCAGACCGGCACCGCTGTGGGACCGCGGATTTATCTCGCAATGGGTATCTCCGGCGCTATCCAGCACATGATTGGTGTGGCCAACAGCGAAACAATTTTCGCTATCAACAGCGATCCTAACGCGCCAATTCTGAAACAATGTGATTATTATATCGTGGGCAACGTTGAAGACATCGTGCCCCAGCTTGTCGAAACATTGGGAGCCAAATAGAAGTGTCCAAAACCAAAAACTATAGCAAAGTTGACGTCTTGGTCGTCGGCGCCGGACCTGCCGGTCTGGCCGCGGCCATCACCCTCAAAAAGAAAAAACCAGACCTGGATATTTGTGTGCTTGACAAGGCCCATGAGCCCGGCGGCCATAATCTGTCCGGCGCCGTTATGGAAGAGCAGGCACTGATCGATTTGCTTGAGATAGCCAATGTCGATTGGCGTAACAGCGAACCGGCACGGGAAATCTTCGGCCGTCGTATCGAAAAGGATAATGTTCTGCTGTTTCTGGGCAGTAAGCGGGCTGTTACTATGATGCCCGCTATCAAAATGGCGAAATTGATCCGCCTCGGCTTCGGCCAGATGGTGCATGAGGGGGACTATATTGTCTCAATCAGCAAACTGACGAAGTGGCTCACCCAACTGGCGAAGGATGTTGGGGTCGAGGTACTGCACGGTTTCGCGGCTGAGGACATCCTTATGGACGACCAGGACAGCCGAGCCGTGGGGGTCAGGCTTATCGAGCAGGGACTCGATAAAGAGGGCAAGCAACAGCCCAATTACGTTCCCGGTGAAACCGTAGCCGCCGATGTCATTATTCTCGCTGAGGGTTGTGACGGACTGCTGACCGAAATGTTCGTCAGTAAAGCCAATCTCCGGCGGCTCTCGCATCAGCTTTTCTCCGTTTGTGCCAAGGAGCTTATCGAGGTCAGCCCTGAGCAGTATCAAAAATTCGGCGATAACCGTGTTGTCCACGCGATGGGGTACCCCATCTGGACGCCCCTGCTCGGACCGGCGATGTTCGGCGGCGGTATTATGTATTCTTTCGGCAATAATCAGATAGCTGTCGGTATGATTGTCGGCGCCGACTGGAAATTCTGCAATTTCAATCCGCAGGAGGCGCTGGTCCGGTTCAAGGAACACGAATTTGTAAAACAATTTATTGACGGCGGCACCGTGGTCGAAGCTGGTGCCAAGATGATCCCGGAAGGCGGCTATTATGCCATACCACGCGATCCGCGGACAAATTCAATCGGCAAAAATAATGTGCTTATCCTCGGTGACAGCGCCGGCTTTGTCAACATGCTCAAAATCAAGGGCCTGCACAACGCCATCAATTCCGGCATCGCTGCCGGGACGGCCATTGCCGAAAACATAGCCGGCGACATCGACCATACTGCCGTGCGTTATACCGAACTTCTCCAGGCCGGCCCTGTCGAAAAAGAAATGCTTTCCGCCCGCAACTTCCGCCAGACCGTTGCCAAATTCGGTAACTCAATCGGCATGCCTTTATCGAGCTTAGGCGGTCTTCTGCCGCGTTTCAATGTCGAAAAAGACTATGAGGCAATGACCACCGATCAATATGAACTGGCTACGGAGAAACCGTTCGACAAGGACTCTTTTACCGCGATGGCGATTGTGGAGCATCGGGAGGAGGAGCCCTGCCATTTAATAATTGATGATCCGGAAATCTGCGAGACAAAATGCAAAGACACCTACGGCGATCTGTGCGGCGAATACGGCCGTCCCTGCGTGGCTTTCTGCCCGGCTGGCGTCTATGAAATAATCCACGACGAGATGAAACCGGCCAATCCGTCAAACTGCCTGCACTGCAAGACCTGTCAGAACAAGTGCCCGTATGATAATATTCGCTGGGTCGTCCCGGAAGGCGGCGGCGGACCACGATTCAGAAATATGTAACCAGCATAGCATTTTAGCCAAATGATGCGAAATTAGGCCCAAAGGGCCGAAAAAAGGTATCCTGTATAATCCTCGATGGGTGGCAGTTTTGTAGGGTGGGGTCTTACCCCACCATTTTAAGAACGGGTGGCATGCTTTACGCGTAGCTTATGCCAACCTGTGGGCGATTTGTTCTTCGAGAATGTTCTTAACGGTCAGGGCAATTATGCTTTTGCCGGTCCTTTTGAAAAAGGCCTGTATCTCTTTTATCGCATCGCCGGAGTAATCGAATGATACGAAAAACCCTTTTGTGCGGTCTTCACGCATCATCA
>DAOWIP010000470.1 GCA_030640865.1 Sedimentisphaerales bacterium
CCTGGCGAGCAGTGGCAAGGGCCTTACTCACTTGGCCGCTCTCAAACTGCCGGCGAGCCAGATCGATGTTTATTTTGGCGCGGGCCTGGCCCCATCGCCGCATGGCAGCCTGCTTATCATTGATTTGCTGATTTTGGCAGCCAAACAAACAGAAAATGACGACAAACGCGATCGACAGCAAACGCTTCATCAGAGCCTCCTAAGGCAAATAAGTTTTACGTCCCCCGTTTAACAGCGAGGGCTAATATATATTTGGAAAAAAGAGCCACTGCGAGGCATCGACAGACGCGACACCTCGCAGTCAAGCTCCACATTACATTTAATCACTCTAACAAAATCTGTAACGCGGGCGTCTCGCCCGCACTCGTTAGGGCGATTCGCCATAACAAATTATAGTTTTGCTATAGCCTCTTAATCATCACTCCAAAGCAGACGAAAATATTTGTCTAAAATTGTTCGTCAGTTGGTTCAGTAGCTAACTGAATATCTTCCAACTGCTCCTCTTCCGCCTGTGGTTCGTCTGTTTGCGAATCGACAACCTGCGAATCGTCCACCTGTGATTCGTCCAACTGCGGTTCGTCCAACTGTGAATCAACAACCTGTTGTTCGTCAACCTGCGACTCGGCAACCTGTATCTCATCCAACATCTGTGTATCATCCACTATCTGTGGCTCGTCCACCGTCTGCGACTCGGTCTGTGAGACAGGCTCAGCTTCCTCATCCGACAGGGCAACAGGGACGGGAGACAGGCCGAAATCAGCCGGACTATCCAGGAACGAAACCGAAGACTGAGCAACCGGCAGATTCTTTTCGATCAGGCGACCCATAAATAATCGCATACAACCGTATTCACCCCGATAAATATGCTTGGCCCGCAGTTCGTTACGGAGATCAAGAGCATCAAGAAAACGAGGGCTGATATGCACCGCGAGGTTCGCGTCCCAAAGAGCGGCTTTTAGTTTGCCGTTGGCCTGCAGTTCTCTGGCCCGATTATAATGGGCACCGGCCAGCCGTTCACGGCCATGCCACTGCATTCCTTCGCGTGCACCAATCATAATGGTATCCATAGTCCCCAGAGCCTCCTCGGCGGCGGCGTAATCAACGGATTCCTTGACGATATGCGGGGTGATTATGAAGATAACTTCTTCCTTGGTAAGATCATCAACAGTACTGCGAAACAGATTGCCTATCAGAGGTATGTTTCCAACCAACGGGACCTGGCTGCGATTAGTCTCGGTTTTCTCACGAAACAGACCGCCAATAACAATACTATGACCATCTTTGACAAGTACATTAGTAGTAATCTCGCTGGTCTTTTCCCACGGCAGCGTAAAGCTACCGGAGACAGTTACACCCCCGTCACTATCCTTGGGGCTCAGTTCCATACGAATAAAGCCGTCGTCCATCACAAACGGACGGAAAGTAAGCTGTGTACCGGTTTCGAGGAACTCTACCGTTTGAGTTGCGGTGGTGGCGGAGACTTCAGTCGTGATATAACCGTCGCGCCTGCCAACGATGACCTTACCCTCCTGACGATTTAATGTAAGAACTTTGGGGTTGCCGAGCGTAACAACATCGGTAACACTTTCCAGGGCGCTGATGAACAGGCCAATATTATTCTTGACGATTCCAATCGAAAGGCCGCCCCCGCCGACATTGCTTGTGAAACCTGTCGAGGCACTGGTTTCGGTGCCGCTGAGATTAACATTGGCGGTAGTTTCGGGATGGAAAACACCGGCAGAGGACTGGAAGTCCACTCCGCCAAGGACGTTGAAATCGATGCCTAACGCATTGTTATCGTTAAGTTCAGCAGTCATAATGGTCGCTTCGACCAACACCTGGAGCGGCTGTCGGTCAACTTCACCCAGCAATTTCTCAACGGCATCGATATATTCGGGATAATCGACTATAACAATATAGTTATTGCCTGCCCATGTTTCACCGGAACCACCCTTTCCGCCCTGAGACGTCTGCGCGGCGGGAGTAGTGGTAACCAGACCGGCTTCGCTTAGCAGCGGTTTAATCAGGGTTTCGGCATCCTGGGCGGTAATATAATTCAGATGAAATGCCCGCGAGACTGTCTTACGCGCGGCGGCCAGTTTCGCCTCATATTCCTTCTGTGTATAGACAAAAATGAACGCCCCTTTTTCTTCATAGGCAAAGCCGTTCGAGATCAGAACCACATCCATAACCTCTTTGGCTGTAACATTGAAGAGATTGACGTTCACCTGGCCGCGAACATTACTGGAGGGCACAATATTTTTATTACAGGCGACTCCGAGAAACTTGAGAAAATCGACAATATCGCCCTTGTGCCTGATAGAGGGAAAAACCCCCACGGCATCCGGAGCGGCGATATCGGTTTGAGACTCAGCGGCTGGTGTCTGTACGACTTCGGCCGCTGCCGGTTGATTTTGACCGTGAAGGTCACCAATTAGAAACGCTGACAAAAAAGCAACAAAAATTACCAGGGTCTTGAAACAATTCATCTGTTTTCTCCTCTCAGACATATCGGACATACAAGACAGGGCAACGCACCCCACAGGTGATCGGCGGTACGGTTTTTACTTCAACCCATTTGCCGATCAGACAATTACTACAACTTACCTCTTCCCGGAACAGCAACATTCATATTCTGTATCGTCCGGCCCACAAGGTATCTAAACGTGCAAACTGACAATCGCAGATTCATGCGTTTCAGAGCAAAAGATATTGTTTTTTATAATTATCCCCCTAATGTTATCGGTCGTATTTCCCACACGATCAGGCACAACGATTACCACAAAGCCGCAAAAACACAAAAGCACAAAGGGGAAAATATAAAATAGATGTACGGTTCATGGAGTATTTATTCGGCCGGACACTGGTTCGACTGTTACAGTAATACTATGCGTACCGGCAGTGAGTGTTACAGTTCCCCGGGCCGCGAGTTGGGCGCCGGCACTATTATAGGGCATGCCCAGACTGTTGAACCTCACAAGGTTACCGGAGTCGAAATCGGCCACGTCAATCCGGACGTCTTTCAAGTGTTTATTAGCAAGGAATGGCATCTGATAAGGTGATTTCGTGATCGGATGAGTAATCACACTACCGGTATCCGAATCCTGAACTTCATAGCTTTCATTGGCGACGTCGAATACCACCTGATAAGGATGCTTTTGCGAGATTGAATAAGTCTGCGCAAAGAGCAGGTCCGAAACCAGTTGACGTGCCGCCGAGGTGGCCTGCATATCAGCAGTATTGCCGATAGAAGGGATTACCACCATAGCGGCTATCCCCAAAATCACGATAGTAACCAGCAGTTCGGCAAGGGTAAAACCGTGATTTTTGATATTACGTCCGGACTGATTCATAAATTGAGTCCTGTAGGGTGGGGTCTTACCCCACGCGGTATTCTTATAACGCCACTATTTAAGCGTTGAAGTGCCGGCGTTGATTTTCAGGGATTTCGATCCGGGCTTGGCCTTGAGTTGTTCGGCGGTCAGCACCTGCACCTTAACCTTGCCGGAAGTGAGCAGGACACTGATTTTTGCCAGGGAAGCGTTAATCTCATCCGCTTTCAGAATCAACTTTTCCAACTGCTGTCCCGAATCAGGGATACCCGCCTGGGCAGTCGGTATGACCGAAGGCGTCTCGTACCATAGGCCCACCGTTACAGCTAACAGTAAAACCGAAATTACAGTCAATAAAACCCTGGTATAATTATCCACAGTAACAGTCATTTTTCTTTCTCCTATAAGCTTCAGGCTGCCGCCGTTTTCAGGTTTTGTTTATACACAATATTCCGTGTAACACGATACGACAGCCAAATAATCATCAAAATCGAAATCTGGGTAGAGCCGTCAAAGACTTCCATACTTCCCTGATGAATCCTTTGCACCTTAATCAGGGTAACCATCAGAAAGGTCCAGGGCGCCAGAAACGACAGAGCCAACAGCATAAACCAGAATAATTCCCGTAGTTGTATTTTCAATTGTATCATTTTGTCGGTTACCATATGTATTAGTCTTGAGCGGTTTAGTAAGAAAAATAAGAGCGTCCGGTCATATCATTTCCGGGCGAGTCGGCCCTGAAAATTATATCCTCTGGTTTATAGACCCAGCCGTCGGTATTCGTGGCCGCGGCCGGCATTGCCGCACCGTCGGCAATCATATTAATAGATGTTTTCACGTTTAAGGGATTCTCAGGGATTTCGCTCAGGTACGGTCCGTACTTAAAGACGGCGGAGGCGACGGTATCGGTATTACCGTCCTCATCGGTGAACATTGTCATCTGGTCGATAAAGGCCTGTTCGTCGGGATTGCCGGCGGCGTCATAACCCGGGGAAATGTCCCAGTGCTGTGCGCGATATGTGGCGATCTGGGTCCGCAGAATACGAAGGTTCTCCCTCGTCATATTCTCGCGGGCTTCGACGGAGGCGGTGGAAAATTTCGGTATGATAATCGAGGCGAGTATTCCAAGAATAATCACCACAATCAATATTTCCACAAGGGTGAACCCGGTTACGGCAGGGATTTCTCCGCGTTTCAACGAGGCGGTTGATTGAAAGCATATCGTTTTGGCACGTGGCATTTTCATAAGGGCACCTCATTACACACATCGCCGGGCAAGGGGGAAAAAGGCCCGGCAACGGTAAATTTGCTGCCGGGCCATTTCATCTGAAACAACTTGACAAAAACAGATTCTCAACTAATGTTACGGCTGGGGATGGGCGGCAGGATATCCGTCAGTGATAGCGCCGGTAATCAAATCGATAGACCAGTCCTCTGTACCGTTATCGGCCTTGACAGCAGCATCACCGAAAACCGCGGGGTTATTGCCGCACCACGGGTTTCCTGGTACATCCTGCATATACGGGCCATAGTTAACACCGCCGACAACGGTTATGGTGGTCAGCTTGGTGATAATATTGGCGTTGGTATCAAGGGCGCCTGCGCCATCATCCCAGGGATAAACGTCCAGGTGCTGCACCTTGTACAGTTCGAATTGCGAACGTAATGTCTGAAGGTTACTGACCAGGGACGATTCGCGGGCATCGTTGGAGGCCTCGGTGAACTGCGGGATCACGATAGCAGCCAGAATACCCAGAATAATCACAACAATCAAAATTTCAACTAATGTAAAACCAGTTTTTCGCGTTTTCATCTCTGTTTTCTCCGGTGCCGTCAGGCACAAATAAGGTTTGCTAAAATTACACAATTTTTCGATACCATTGAACATAAAGTTTTTGTTTTTTGTCGTCAGCGGCGGCCAACCACACATAAGCTACACGAAGCATGCCATCCACCGTTTTTTGCCGCGATGGATGGGCTATCCTCCGGGCGGATCACGTGCCAAATAATATCCTCGCATAACAATTTCTCCCTTTTTTCGCCGGGTTTGTGATACCATCACATTACGGTCGCATACATTATTACACATCACTTCTTATTTCCCCTTATCGGTTCGGACCTCCGCACACTTTGCATTAAAACAGGGGCACTGCCTTTCAAAGGCACCATCCCTACGATAATTCAGATTAAGAATTTCGAATTCCGGTAATACACCATAACATTCGAAAGAAATGTACTATCAAAACAGGGGTTGGTCAAAAAATGCCGACCTTTTTTACCTGTTTTTCCCTACTTTCCCGGAGGACTATTTTTACCTGACCGGAATAATCGTTACAGTATCACATACACCTGAAAAATTATATCGATATTAACGATTATTCCTGTACCGCAGGCGTCTCACCTGCAATTAGCCCAAGTTCCACAGTAGATGAGAAAAAAAGTTTTTTTCAACTTTTTTGGTGGGTTGGCGGTTTTTCGGGTTGTTATGACATGCCACCCAACGTTTGGGGCTGTGAAAAACACCTCTCTGAAATACAGAAAGGTGCCACCCAGGAGATTTTTCATTACAGAGGGAAGGAACACCGCGGACGAGATATTATCCGTTATCGTTTCCCAGTTCCCGGCTGCGTTGTGCGGCGCGTTTGATGGTATTGATGATCGAGTCTTTCACACTCGATGATTCGAGGATTTCTCGGCCGGCGACGGTAGTGCCGCCCGGAGAGGAGACCATCTCGATTAGTTCCC
>DAOWIP010000579.1 GCA_030640865.1 Sedimentisphaerales bacterium
CATCCTTGCACAATTGGGGCATTTGCGGACAGGCGCCGCGGTAATAGGCTGGAACTTCTCAAAAGTGTGGTCACAGTTGTTACAAAGATATTCATAAGTAGGCATGGCAGACCTCACGGAATAGTATTTAGTCACTATCGCGAAATTATTCTTCTAATTTGGAATCTTGCTCCGGCACGTCGGTTTTGTCTTTATCTTCAGGGGCTGTTGGGATGGCGGCCGGCTTGGCGACGGAGACCCTGACCGGTCGCAGGGTACGTCCGTTCATTGTGTAGCCGGGGACCAATTCGCGTATGATGGTATTATCCTCGAATTCATCGCTTTCCTCGTGAAGCATGGCTTCATGCAGAGTCGGGTCGAAACGTTCTCCCTGATTTACCTCGATGCGTTCCAGGCCGGCACTTTCCATATCGCTCATAAGATGATCATAGACGATGCGCACGCCCTTTAGTATGGCATTGATATCCTGCGATTCGCCGGAGGTTTCCAGATTCTCAAGAGTATGCTCGAAGTTGTCCAATACAGGCAGGAGAGATTTGACCAGGTTTTCACGGGCTAATCTGGCAGCCTGCTCGATCTGTTTCTCAGCGCGTTTCTGATAGTTCTGATAGTCGGCACCGAGCCGCTGAAGACGACGTTTAAGTTCTTCCATTTCCCGCTCGGGACCAAAGGGAGCTTCTGTTATTTGTTCGGGTCTGTCAGACGGAGCCGGTTCTGCGGATTCGGGTTCAGTGGCCTGGTCTGTGGCGGGAGTTCGCCCATGTTTTTGGGATTTTTTATTCTTTTTGTTCATGCTTGCGTTCGCCGGCAAAGTATTTTTTCAATTTTTCCAGGAAGCCTTTACTTTCAGGCAGTACGGTTTTATCCTCAGTTTCAGCGAATTCACGCAATAGTTTTTCCTGCGCTTTATTGAGTTTTTTCGGTATTTCGACCAGTATCTGAACCAACAGGGCGCCGCGGCGTCCGGATCGCAGGTTGGGCAGCCCCTGACCTTTGACCTGCAGGACCGAGCCGTGCTGAGTGCCGGATGGAATGGTGATTTCCCGGCGGCCGCTCAAAGAAGGCACTTCAACGGTAGCCCCCAGAGCCGCCTGACTGAAACCGATAGGGACACGCACTACAAGATCATCGTCATTACGCAGTAAAAACGGATGGGACTTAACCTGTACATAACAATAAAGATCGCCGCGTGGGCCGCCGTTCTGTCCTGGTTCACCTTCATTGGTAACACGTACTGCCTGGCCGTCTTTGACGCCGGCGGGGACCTTGACCGAAAGTACACGTTTTTTTATTGTGAGTCCCTGGCCACTGCATTTTTTGCAGGGGTCGGTAATGACGCTCCCCTTACCCTTACAATGTGGGCAGGTAGTTACCATACGAAATAACCCGCCCATACCCGACTGGGCAACCTGGCCCTGACCGCCGCAATGGGGACAGGGTTGTGGGGAATGACCCGGCTCATAGCCCCTGCCGCTGCAATGTTCGCAGAGGTCGCGGCGTTTGAATTCGATACTCTTTTCGACGCCGGTCAGCACTTCACTGAGAGTCAGCTCGATTTGTGTTTCAATATCATACCCGCGTGCCCTGCGGTGACCGGCCGAGCCTTGCCGACGACCGCCGAATGCACCTCCGAAAATATCGTCGAACATACTGAAGATATCATTGAAGTCCATTCGTGAGAAGTCGTGCATGCCGGCGCCGCGGAGACCGTCGTGGCCGTAGCGGTCGTATCGCTGCCGTTTTTCGGGGTCGCTGAGCACCTCATAAGCCTCGGCGCTCTCTTTGAATTTCTGCTCGGCTTCGTTGTTATCGGGGTTTTTGTCGGGATGGTATTTCAGTGCCATGCGACGGTAGGCACGCTTGACGTCCTCAGCACCGCTGTCACGGCTGACGCCAAGTACCTCATAATAATCTCGTTTAGTCGTCGTCATAGCACAATTATAAAGTAATGGTAAGGTTCTTTTCCTCAAGTAGGGCGGGCCGTGCCCGCCATTTACTCTAACAGCAATGTGCCACGGCCATCTTGGCCGTGTTTTATCACGTCCTTTACACAGTATCCCGATGATATGCTGGGTGCTACCTTTCCGCCGAAGGCGGAGAGGTGTTCCTTTACAATCCTCGGCATGGAACCCGGTAAAATTAATTTAACTGACTACTAAACCCCTGCTTAACAGCAGGGGTTCTTATTAGCCCCCGATGTAAAATCGGGGGTTGACTTCCACAACGACAACCTTAACTAACGGCCTCGGCGACAGACTCTTCATCGTCTCCAAGGTCGGTTACGAGGACATTTGTGGTGAGCATTATACCGGCGACGCTTGCGGCGTTTTGCAGAGCGGTACGAGCCACCTTGGCTGGGTCGATTATGCCCACTTCGAGCATATCGACATATTTATCTTTTGCGGCGTCATAGCCGGCGGCGCCTTTTTTATCGATAAGTTCAGCCACTACGGTCGCGCCGTCCTGGCCGGTGTTATCGACAATCTGACGTGTGGGCCATGTGAGTGCCTTGGCCATAATGTCATAACCGTATTTTTCGTCACCCTGAAGTTCCAGAGCGGCTTTTTTGACGGCATTGACGGCCCGCAGAAAAACCACACCTCCGCCGGGCACTACGCCTTCTTCTGTGGCGGCCTTGGTGGCGTGCAGAGCGTCTTCGAGCAGGTCTTTCCGCTCTTTCATTTC
>DAOWIP010000103.1 GCA_030640865.1 Sedimentisphaerales bacterium
GTCACAATGTTAGGTGCTTGAAAACGCGCATAAAAAACAAGAAAATGATAGGTTGTATTACGGATGTAACGGATTAAGACGGATAAGAAAAACGAAAGAAAATGAACCACGAAATACACGAACGACACGAAAAAAAGATAATTGTATTCTTTAGTGTATTTGGTGTGGTTCGTGGTTAGCAAACGCCTATTTTATTGAAATTGCCGACGCGATCGATCCCAAATGGCGGGCACGGCCCGGGCTGCTATGGACTCATAGAATTCTATGGATAAAGCTTACTTCCAATTTATTGAGACACTGAACAAGCTTAGGAAGCTGGCCCGTAATCAACCGTTGAATGTGTTGGTTTGGGGAGCGGGAGATACGGGCAAAGACGCTGGATTATATCAAGCCAGGTGTGATGTTCGCAAGGCACTTGAAGAACGTAAGCACAGTACTTACTTCTCAGAAGAACTATGTGAGCATGAGACAAGTTTGAACGATCCATTAAAGGATGAGACTTTACAGGCGCATATTGCAGATGCAATTGTTCTTGTGTACGGAAGTCGGGGAACTCAAACTGAAATGGATAAAATTCTTTCGGGGGATCAAACGCTTATTGCTAAAACGATAATGGTCATTGAAGAAAAAACGTTATCTGGTGCCTTGGCTTCAGTATCGAGGATAAATTGGGAAAATGATATCATGCCAAGGGCAATGAAGGTTATTCGTTACGAACAGTTGCCTTTGAAGTCAGAAAAGTTAAAAGAGATATGTAATCCACTGGAAGATATGCGACAGAAGAAATATGTGGAGGACCAACTTGTTGGTGGACGCTATGAAAATAAATAAAGAACAGAATGAGCAGGATATTTTCTTGACGCTTATAAATAATCCGAAGTTGTCATACTGGTTTGCCACGTTGTTAGTTCAACAGCAAACGGAAAGTCCAGACGATAAAGATGCTGTGGAGGCTATGTGCCAATTAGGTTATGTGCGTAAGATTAACGATAAGTGGGTAATAGAAGAGAAGGGCAGAAAAATCGCGAGAATGTTGCAATCTAGTGTGGCGAAACAACGAGTAGAGATAAAAAAGAGTAAAGAGACAACTATCCCTGAAAGCGTTGAAGCAAAAAGGGGAATTGTCAGGCGTGTGTTAGAAACGGAAAAACCTTCTTTCTACGAGAATGAAGATAAGGTTGATAAACTTAAGGAAATACGTTCGCCGACAAAAGACGATTGCGACAAGCTTTTGGAGATTATTAAAGGAGATGCGGAGCTTACGGACCGCTTCTACGGGGAAAACGAAAACGAACAATGGATGAGTTATTTAATTGAAACAGGAGAGTTCGCAGAATTGCCTCCTGTTGAGAAGGATGGGGAAAGTACAATTTATTATAGGTGGCCGCAGGGGGAGTATCTGGTAGCGGTGGCGGGGAAGGCTCCAGAGCAGGTATTGGGGATTATCGAAGACATCGACACAGACAATATTCGGGTGATGCGGGATTGTTTGCGAGCGTTGGAGACGATGCCCGCGGAGACGGCAGTTAAAGGGATGGGATTAGTTCGACGGTTTCTGGACAAGAAGATATTTCAGGACGACTGGTTTTATTTGGGAGAGCCGGCGGCGAATCTGATGGCGAGTCTAACGCAGGAGAGATATATAGATGAGGCGTTTGAGATCGCTGAAAAGTTGCTGGCGGTAAAAATCAAAGAGAGTAAGTATTTTGCGAGCTGGCATGATCTGCAAGGACGATTTGATGACTATTGTTATGGGGAGTTGGTATTCAAGTATTTTCGGGTACTATGGGAAAAAGAGGGGCAGGCGTTACGCGCGGGTCGGTTGCTGATTGAACTTTTAAGTGCGCAGATCGAAGCTGACAGGAAGATTAGAGCAAAAGAACCAGTACCACCTGCATTAAAAGCGAAGATGAAAGAAATTTTCAGCGAGAATGAAAAAGAGAAGAAAGATAAGGAGGATTACGATCTAACATCCCACTCATATATAACAATACCTTCACTGGCAAAGCTGGGGAACGGGGGAGATATTGCCGAGGTGCTGGTGGCGGGAATCGGCCAAATCGGACGATACCTGATGGAGAAGGATGAAACGCAGGCAAGGGAGTATATTGGTTTACTGGAGGAAAAAGACAAGAGTATCTTCAGGCGGATAAAATTACATGTGTTGAGATATGCTAAAGGGCAAGAATGTAAACAAGACATTGAAAAAATCCTTATAGAAAAACAATACTGTGAAGATGACAGAATACGAGCAGAATTTAACGTATTATTGAGTGACAAGTGGGAAATAATATCTGACTCAAGTCGTCAGAGTTATATAACGTGGGCAGAAGGGCACGGACTTGATGATGTTGATGAGTTCAAAAAGTGGTTCTTTGAGGCGTGGAAGCGCGAGGCGACGGACGATGATATAGAAGCGGACAACCATTACCTGAAAGCACAGGCGTTATATTGCGTAAGTGATAAGGACGAGGTACGAGAAATATACCAAGAGCACCTCCGCAAGAGCAAGCGGAACGAGGCTGATGTTCGGCCCAGGCCCAGGGTTAGGGAAGTGGAGGTATGGGCACCCGGGTCGCCGGAATACAGCCCGCTTAGTTTGGAGGCGATGCAGGAAAAAACGGCTACGGAGGTAGTTGAGTACATTCTGGACTACGATCGCCAGCATCCGGACAAGAGCGATGACGAGGAGGACATCCGGGAGCGAATAGATACGAAAGAGGCATTAGCGAATGTATTTAAGCAGGATGTAGGCCTTCGAGCAAGTGAATATATCGAGGTGGAAAAAGATTTAATCATAGGGATCAGCCGGCGATTTATCCGTAATTACTTATACGGCCTGGACGAAGCGTTAAACAGCCAAAAACTGAAAGGTCCGAACTGGGATAAGATTCTGGCAGTCCTGAGCACATTGGTCCGGACAAAAGGTTTGACAGAAGAATACCGGTCGATCAGTGAGGTGGTAATACGGGTTCTTGAGCGGGGCTTCAAGGTGGAAACATGCAAGTTACCGGTCGAGCCAAAGGCAATGAAAATCATCTGGGAGATACTAACGCAGCTTTTGGATTATTTAGAGGAGGGTGACGTTGAAGAAGGTGGGGATGCGCTAACGGGATGCATAAACTGCCCGCCGGGTCTGGCATTTGAAAATATCGTACGGTTCGGGATATATTATAAAAACGGAGACGAAAAGCTATTCAATAAAGAATATGCGGGAAAAATCAGGGAAACGATGAGTCATGTTATCAATGATATCCCGTTACTGAAAGTAAAATGTGTTTTTGGTGTCTTTTTCAACAATTTGTGTTGGCTTGCCGAAGAGTGGGTGAAAACAAATTTAGATCAAATTTTCCCCAAAGACAATCAACGGGAGTGGGATGGAATATGGGAGTCTTTTGTGAAATGGAGCCAGCCTTCAAAATTGGGGTTTCAGATTTCTCAATGTAAGTATGCGCATGCGGTTGATTCAATCGAGGGCCAGATGGTCTATCAGGACAAAAAAGATTATAACAAACGACTGATGGAGCATGTGATGCTGGCGTACTGGCAGGGGTGGACAGGACTGGAAGAGGACGGGTTAGTAAAAAACTTGCTGGCAAAGATGGATGACCGAATGAGGGCCTGGGCATGTCACTGGCTGGCGACGGGATTTGAGCATTTGAAGGATCGAGAAAGAGATGAATGGCAAACAGGAGTGGAAAAACGTTTGCTTAAATATTGGAATTGGAGATATGAGGCAATGGAAGCGAGTCCGGCTGAACATCAAGAGGAAGCCAGAGAATTTACCTGCTGGGTAAAAGATACCCCGTTTGACGCAGAGACGGCATTGGAGATTACCGAAAAGGCAATGAAAACGGCAGGTGGAGTCGCAAAGCGAATGAGGGATGTAGGGGATTATGTGGAGGGTTTGCGTTCCATAGCCACTGGCAGGGAATTAAGGGTTATGCGTTTATTACAGAAGGCTATCAAAGATCAGGATGTGGAGCCGTGGGCATGGAGCTATGAAAGAGTGAAAAACCCGCTGGTAGCTTTGATGGATCAAATTGTTGAATTGGGAGATAATTCGGATACTCAGGAGATTCGACAAATCGCCATTGGAATAGCAGATTCACTGGGCAGATTGGGACATGAATATCTTCGGCAACATTATGATATGTTGACACAAAATGAAAACCGCGTGGGTTAAGAACCCACCCTACAAGATCAATAACGAATAATAGAAAGTCGCCATCGCTGTGAACAGTGAAAAAAATGGTGCGATACATCGCACCCTACTGCTATGCTATACGCGCCGCGTATGGGAATTCCCGCGATCGAAACCGTAACATATTATCGTAAGACTACTTACCCGCGTACTAACGGGAAAATTCAATCAGGAGCACTATACATTTTCATTTGGAATGCGTATAAAAAAAACCCCGCTTAACACAGCGGGGTCTGATTAAATACTTCGCGGGTTAACTTATAACTCCGGTTAATAGCCAAACGGTTTTGCCGGAAGCGGTAAAGGCGTCCGCTCAGTCGCAATGCTTTGCGTATTTTCAAACCCGATACGCGGGTGAGAATTATCATATTCTTTTTTCATTCTGTCGGTTGTTAAATGCGTATATATCTGGGTTGTGCTCAATGACTGATGGCCGAGCAGTTCCTGAACGACTCGGAGATCGGCGCCGTTGTTGAGCATGTGAGTAGCGAAACTGTGCCGTAAAGTATGAGGGCTGATCTTTGGGTCGAGTCCGGCCATAAGGAGGTATTTATCGAGTTTACGGCGGACCGATCGGGTGCTGAGCCTTTGGCCGTGCTTGTTGATGAACATGGCCTGCTGATCAAAGGTTTCCTTGCGGCGGTCCGCGTCGCGGAAGGTAAGGTAACGCTGGATCGCCTGCAAAGCCGAGGAACCAATAGGCGAAAGACGTTCCTTTTTGCCTTTGCCGCGTACGTGCAGGATTTCGCCGAGAAAGTCAACATCACTTAAATTAAGTCCCACCAATTCACTCACCCGCAGTCCACTACTGTAAAGTGTCTCGATGATGGCGCGGTCACGGGCACCGAGCATAGTATTAGTATCAGGACAATCGAGCAATTTTGTTATCTGCTCCATATCAAGACAACGCGGCAGACGTTTTTCCTGCTTTGGCGTACGGATCGATGTAACCGGACTACTGCTGATACGGCCGCGGCGGACCAGGAACTTATAAAAACTACGGAGCGTGGCCAGTTTTCTTGCTATGGTGGCTTTGGAATAATTTTGTTCGTTCAGAAAAGTCAGGTAACCCCGAATCACCGTAACGTCAGACTGAATCATCCTGGTATTAGTATCGACGGCCACGGCGGTGGCGATAATTCCGCCAGACTGATTTTCAGGCGTTAATGATTCACCGGCATCGGTTTTCCCAAACCCCGCTTCGGGCGAAGACTCCTGTCGTGACATATATTCGCCGAACTGAATTAAGTCGGCACTGTAACATTTGACGGTATGCACCGAAAAATGCCTCTCATAATTGAGGTATTCCAGAAACTCTCGAATTATCGGATACTCTTGCATTGTCAAGCCTTCCCTCGGCGAATGTGAACATCCCGACCATACGGGACAATTATTACGCAATTCATTGTTGTCGTCCGTGCTCCACTATGACTGCCTGAGGGGTCGGTCAGGCAGAATATACGCATCGCGTATAGGAATTCCCGCGAGCGAAACCGTAACATTTTGTCGTAAGTTACGGTATTTTTATATATCGGTTCCGGGGATCACGGAGCCGGTTTGCAGCGAATGACCCTGAGGACAAAGCAGTTGGTCGGCTTCCTCGACGAGCTGCTTGCTCAACTGGAAACTCAACACCGCGGCGTCGAACCAATCGAAATTATTGTCCCGATCGTTGGCCATTTCCACAAAAGAATCCAGCAACTCCTCTTCGCGGCCCGATTCATACCGAAACAGGAATTTTTCCCGCTCTTTCAGCAGTGAAAGTTTTTTTATATGTGTTTGCGACATTATTTTTCTCGTAACATTTTTTATCGTGAGCACTATAGTTGTCAAGGACTATCGCCCTCAATGCTGATTGGGGTCAATCGTTTGTGCTCCTGCGCTAAAAGTTCTCCAATCATTTCATAACAGACAAACCGCAGATAATTCCGGCTGGTCAGGAATTTTTTCCACCCTGAAGGCGTTGTATCCGTCTGGCGATGGTGAGTATATTTTTTTATACGCGCAATCACATCTTTCCGGTCGGCGTCGAAGATTCTGACCACCATTGTCTCAGGCCGTAAAGGTACGCCGCCGGGCATTCCGAAGGCTTTTCCCCTGCGGGAGATATCACCAGGGTCGATGCTGTTGACGTTTTTTTCCTTATCAGCCTTCTCCCGGTGATACAACTGCAACGCCATTCCCATCCGGGGCGGCTGGTATGGGTCGTAACGAGTAACCGTTCCCACTATTACAGCATCCGCACCAAGCTGCCCGGCCAACATCATTACCTCATCAGGGTTGGAAACGTTTCTCATTCCCAATTCACTCAGGGCCGCCAAAACACGGTTGACCGGTATTACCTGCAGACCTCCGGTTACCTGCTGTAGTTCGGTATAAAACTCATCGGTAACAGCCATAACGTCGAGGTTCTCGTTACCGGATTGGTTGAGAAACGGTACTACCGCGATATTAAAGGCCGGCCGATAAGGGCTGCGATAAACCCGTTCGACACTGTTGCCGCCACAGCCGAGTATGGCCAAGACAATCAACAGTACGATTACACGGGCCGACAAGGACAACCGGAGGACACAAGGGCCACTCATACTTACACTATTCACTTTTTTTTTATACATGACTGTGGGTCTGAACTTAACCGCCTTCGGCGGGATTGACCCCCCCTAAAACCTGGGGCTAATAATCTGTGAACGATTACCTGTTTTCAACCGTCCCTACGGGACTAAAAATACACAGGAAACCAAGCTCCCCAGCGATAAATCGCTGGGCTATTATCTTGCGTCCCTACGGGACTTATGTTTTGACAACCAAAAAAATAGTCGAAGATGCGGACGGGACGTCCGCGGTACACCAACACACCAAGTGGTTAATTGGCCTTGATACCACCACCCTGTGGGTGTGAGTTGCTGCTCATCTGCACAGGCTGCTTCCTGAGTGCGAAATCGACTTCAGAAGGTTTCACAGACCAGATATTGTCGATATATTTTCTGTTGGAACAGAAAAACACCCTGTTGTCCGACGACCAGGTCGGCGAGAAATCGGAGGTATCACTACTCGTAAGGCGATGATTGTTTTTTCCGTCCAGGTCAACAACCCAAATATCCTCGCCACTGGTATTGGGCACGACAGGTTCTGTATTTTCATAGCTGCTGTGGTTCACCGTACTGTAAGCGATATTGCCGCCGTCAAAGGACCAACAGGGACAAATACAGGCATAATTGAGATTGGTAACAATTTCGGTGGGGAATTTGGCTTCACCATCCACCATATCAATGGTCCAGACACTAAACCATTGACTGCCGCGATAACGGGCCAACTGGAAGGCGATTTTATCGATTTTAGGATTGGGGTTCCATTCGGGAAACATACCATAACCAATCCATTTTTTCGCGCTGGGGTTGTCGGTGTTGATCACCCATAACTCCCACTGTCGCGAGCGAGTTCCGTAAGAGCAATAAACAAGGTATTTTCCATCAGGCGACCAGGAAGGATGAATGTCATTGCTGACACTGGTAGTCATTCTGACAGGGTTAGAACCGTCCACCTGGATTACCCATATATCCCAGTTTCCGGCGCGGTTACTGGCATAGGCGACTCTGACGCCGTCGGGCGAGAAGCAGGGCTGGATTTCACTGGCCGGATCGCTGGTCAGGCGTGTGGAGGTAGCGCCGGCGACACGCTTGACGTAGATGTCCGGGTTGGGCGAATGACGTAATGAACTGAAAACAATTAACTTACCGTCTGCGCTGACATCCGGGTCGTAATCGCCCCCCTCTTCACAGAAACTGTGCTGCTCCAATGATGAGAATGGCTTGGCGTTGAACTCGACCGGCTTCCAGCCGTCGAGGCGGCCATACATATTTGTTTGATATAAAGGGTCGTTATTATATGAAGGGCCGTTACTATTTGTTTGTTTGTCAATCCCGCTGGGACCGGAACAGCCAATTATCATAAATAACGAGACTGTAACAGAGATGATTTTTATTGATTGCAATTGAAATTCCTCGAAAGAATCCCCTCTCTGACTCTTTCTATGCTACCCCCGACTGCCAGCTTCCTGCGACGCAGTGAGGTAATGGGCGCTTGTACGCAACCCGCCGGGAGCTCCACTCCCAACAATTATTGCTGACAGGATATTTTATCGGCTTTCTTATTTTTTTATCGGTCTTGCCTGCGTTTGATATAAGGGAAAAATGTGAAATATTTCAGAAACTCACAAGTCCCATAAGGAATACACATTCTTATCGTCCAGAAAAGGGGATTTACTTTAGTTATGTTAAATGGGTATGTCCATTTGATGGGGAAACTGATAAATATCTTGACATTATCGGCGGTAAAGGTCATAATGTATTTCATCGTGTTTATAGAGGTAGTATTCTTTTTAAGGGAAATTCGCAAATGGTTTCGTTCTAACTAATGGGGAGGTATAGGGTTATGGTAAAATATAGTATTACGGGCTGGATGATTGCGTTGCTGGTGGGACTGGTTTGCGTATCGGCTGGGGCGGATATTATCCGCGTCGGGCCGGGATGGCACCCACCCTATTGTTACCCTACCATTCAGGAGGGGATTCAGGCGGCGCAGGAAGGCGATACGGTGCTGGTCGCGCCAGGGGTCTATTATGAAGAAGTGGATTTTCTGGGCAAGGCGATCACGGTCAGAGGAGACAACTCGGCGGCGACGATCAACGGCGGTGGCGGATTTGCCGTGGTAACAATGTCCGAAGAAGGGATATTACAGAATTTTGTTATAACAAACGGCGTATTAGGGATACTGTGCTTCGACGGAACACCAAAGGTTAATCTGGTTACGGTAGTATATAATGCCCTTGGATTAGTGGTGCTGGGGGACGGGAGTCCGCAAATAAACAGTTGTATATTCCGGCACAACAGTAACGGCGATCTTGACGGGGCCGATGCTCGCTATAGTTGTATTCAGGAGGGTAACCCGGGTGAAGGAAATATATGTATGGATCCGCTGTTCGCCGACGCGGAAGGAGGGGATTATCATCTGCGTTCGCGGATTGGTCGGTTCAATCCGGTCGGACCCGGTGAACCGGGCTGGTCGGAACCGGTCTGGTTGAATGAACTGAACGGCGTACATGGCGATGCGGCGGCTTCGCCGTGTTTGAGTGCGGACGGGTTAACAATTTATTTTAACCGGCACATTCCCGCTCTGGATCACTATTGTATCGTGGAGGCCTATCGGGCGACACCTGAAGGGCCGTTCACGTCCGAGAGGGTTCTTACGGAACTTAGTACTACCGGTTACTATGTCGGTGCTCCCTGGGTATCAGAAGATGGACTGCGGTTGTATTATACGGAGAATCTCGCGGAAGGCAACAGGATCAAGATGGCCCAGCGAGCCGTCGTGGGTGAGGTATGGACGCCGGTGCATACCTTTTATGAACTGCACACCAACGGCGTTTACGGTACACAGCCGGCGCTGACGGCGGATGAATTGACGATTGTCTGGCATTCCGGTAACCGACCCGGATCGGCGGGGGGAATTGATTTGTGGCTGGCCACACGGCCCTCAATGAATGAACCGTTCGGAAATATCAGGCCTATTGATGAGGTGAATACGAGCAACCACGAGACAAGCCCTTACATATTGGCTGACGGACTTACTTTGTATTTTACAGCGGTTGACAGGAATGGATATTCGGGAATCAATACTTTTAAGGCGACGCGTTCTTCGTTAAACGATACTTTCGGAAACGAACAATTGATTGAAATACCCGGTTATTCAGAAATGAATGTATCTAATTGCTGGGTATCTTCAAATGAAGAATATTTTTATTTTGAAAATCAGACAACAGGTCAAGGAATTTTTGTATCAGATTATCACGAGGACCGATGGGTAGTTGATGATGAAACCAGTCCCTGTATAGATGGGGGTGATCCTGCGACATATCCGATGGATGAACCGAATCCCAACGGAGGCAGGATAAATATGGGGGCCTACGGGGGTACGGGGCAGGCGAGCAAGTCTGAGAGGCCGTGGCCTAATCCGTGCGATATAAATCAGGACGGAAGAGTCGATATGTGGGATTTTGCCGAAATGAGCGGCAACTGGCTCTGGACGGCACCCTGGATTTGATCACGGTCAAAACATTATTGTCGAAAAATTATCAAAGAAAATAATTTGGAACCTATTCAAAGGCTGCGGCAAGCGATACCGCAGCCTTGTTTACTTTAAATCTTATTAACGATATACTGAATTATGTCATTCCTGCGTAGACGGGAATCCACAAATGCCCAAAATGTAAATACCAGCGTAATAATGGACCCCTGCCTTCGCAGGGGTGACAAATCGGTCAGTTTGAGTAAGGTTAAAAGTTAAGCAGGGAATTGTTTGAAACATGAAACGTACACTCAACAACAGACTAAGCTATCGGGTCAGTGTGGTTATCCCGGCGTATAATCTGGAGGGTTATATCGGCAGGGCAATTGAGAGTGTTTTGGCACAGACGAGGCCGGCGGATGAGATTATCGTGGTCGATGACGGTTCGACTGATGGTACAGTGGAAATAGTCAAAAAATACGGCTCGGCTGTTCGATATATATATCAGGAGAACGCCGGGGCCAGCGCGGCAAGGAATACCGGGATAAAAGCGGCGAAAAATGAATGGATAGCCTTCCTGGACGGGGACGATGAATGGCTGGAAGGGAATCTGGAAAGGCAAATGGGGCTTTTGGAACGCAACGAGGAGTTGGTCTGGACGGCCGGTAATTTTATTATTTGTTATTGCCGGGAGGGACGGCGTCAGGACAAACTTGACCCCGATCGGGGATTGCGACTTTTAGAGGGAAAGGAATATTTCCCGGAATATTTTCAGGCCTTTATGCAGAGCGCTACCGGGTGGACCGGAACGATGGTTATTAAAAAGTCGGTATTGGAAGAGGCAGATTTGTTTCGTGTGGGGCAATTGGGGGCGAACGATCTGGATATGTGGTGGCGGATAGCATACCGACGGCCCGTTATCGGATATAATGTTGAGCCGCTGGCGGTTTATCATCTGCAAGTGTCCGATAGTATTACAAAAAGATTTTGCCGGCCGGAGATTCTCAGCAATCTGATTGAGCGACACCTGAAACTGGCTGAGGAATACGGGCGCAGCGAAGCGTTCCGGCCCTGCGCGGAGCATGTGCTGCGTTACTGGATACACAAGTATATTTTAGACGAGCGGATTTTCGGAGTTCGAGATATGATTGTTCGTTTCGACGATCTATTGCCGTTTTTTTATCGGGCGATTTTGTGGTTGCTGACGGTATCACCGCGGGCCACGTTGTCGGCTATGCCGGTGTTGAGACGGATAAATCGTCTGCTGCGGCTGCCGATTTGATTTGTTATGACAAGACTTTTACAAAACTGAAATTAACCGCCTTCGGCGGAACTTTTTTGCCACAGAGAACTTGGGGCGGCCTTTGGCCGCAACCAAAACGTCCCAAAGGTTATTGGAAAAGTGTAGTTGACATACTATCAGTGTTTGCCGAAAAAATCTTCCTTTTTCGGTGCTCCGAATTTGACTTTTTTTGATTTTTACAAGAGGGGCTGTTCAGCAGGTGAAAGCAACAAAC
>DAOWIP010000370.1 GCA_030640865.1 Sedimentisphaerales bacterium
CCCGCGTACTAACGGGAAAATTCAATCGTGAGCACTATAATTACAACTTTTTGAGACATATACCTGCCCCAAGTCAAAATACAATATTAGCAATTTCGTAACTCGTATTGTGCTATGAAGTTATAAATCTGATTACAGAGATTTTCGATATACGTTGTATGTAGTTTATACCAAATAATGCTTTATTATTGCTATAAAAAAACATGGTGTGGCAATCGCTGGACGTGACGGTTATAATACAGCAATGAAACGACGTAGAACTATAGGACCTAAGAAAGAAAAAAACAAATCGGCACTGATTAAATTCGTTCTGCTTGCGGTACTGGCGGCGGTAGTTGGCAGCGGTCTGTGTTATGTATCACATTTGCTGATCAAAGAACCCTCGGTTGTTCAGGGGGCAAGTCAGGCCGACGGCGATATTGCCATTAAACCAGTGAGTAATCAAAAAAGTGAGAACGAGAGCAAAGCTCCCCCAAAGCCGGCAAAAAATCGGCGGGACAATAATGATACCGGGGCAGCATCAGCCGAGAAGGAAAACAATTTATCTTTTTTCCGTTACATCTTTGCCTTGCTCGTTATGGCGACTATTATGACCGTTGTGGGACTGCTTTTTTTTGGAGTGCGGTCTTATTTAACAGGTACCAAAGTTCGGCACACCCTCAGCCGAGGCCGAAGCCGAATAAAGCGTGTTTAAGTGTTCGTATGAATGTTCCCAATTTCTGAAGGAGCCAAACGATGAAAAAGAAATTTACCGTTGTTATTACTCTTATGCTGCTGGTGTCGATAGTTAGTTTGTCGTGTAGCGTTTGGGCAGACGTGAAGAATAAGCCGCAATCGGTGCTGGCCAGTGAACGGGCTAACCAGAGCCCGATAAACAGTTCGGGCGAACTCCATATCATCGCGTTCGGTGGCCATCCGGATGATTGCGAGATCAAGGCGGGCGGTGTCGCCGCGATGTGGGCGGCGCAGGGACACAAGGTTAAATTCGTATCGACTACAAATGGAGACATCGGCCACTGGAAGATAGCGGGCGGGCCGCTGGCCCAGCGACGTCTGAAAGAGGTGCAGGAGGCGGCGAAGGTGCTCGGCATTGAAACGCAGGTTTTAGACATTCACGACGGTGAATTTATGCCGACTCTGGAGAACCGCAAGACATTTGTGCGGCTGATCCGGGAGCAGAAAGCAGATGTCGTCCTGACACACCGCCCGAACGATTACCACCCCGATCATCGTTATACCGGCATTGTAGTGCAGGACGCGGCGTTTATGGTTATTTGTCCTTTTTTGTGCCCGGATGTACCGCACTTGAAGAAAAATCCGGTTTTTCTGTACTTCTACGACAGATTCCAAAAGCCGAATCCGTTCGAGCCGGACATTGTGGTCTCAATCGATAATGTGATGGAGCAGAAACTGCAGGCCCTTCTGAAACTGGAGTCGCAGTTTATCGAAGGGTGTGTCAGCGGCCATGAGGGAATGATCCCCAAAAGTCCAGCCGAATGGGAGGCCGCCCGTCGCCGGGTGCGCAATAGATTTACCCGCCGATACGAGAGAACCGCCAACCAATACCGCGATAAACTCATCGAACTATATGGTAAAGAGAAGGGTGAAAAAATAAAGTGCGCGGAGGCGTTCGAGTTATGTGAATACGGCCGACGGCCATCCCAGGCGGAACTGATAAAGCTGTTCCCGTTCTTCGGAAAATAAAACCAGGGCTTTCCCCTAATGGATACCCGGTGGGTATATTATGAAAATCGTAGCTGATGAGAATATACCGTTTGTCAGGGAAATTTTCGCCTCTTTGGGCGAGATACTCTGTGTATCCGGGCGCCAGATGAGTGCCGATGTCATAACCGATGCGGATGTGCTTCTGGTGCGGTCGGTAATAAAGGTAAATGAGCGGTTGCTGTCGGGCAGTTCGGTACGTTTTGTCGGAACGGCGACCATCGGGACCGATCACGTCGATCAGGAATATCTGTTAAATCGGAAGATCAGGTTCGTCAGCGCCGCGGGGAGCAACTCGAATTCGGTGGCGGAATACGTGATAACAGCGATTCTGATCCTGGCGGAAGAATACGGCTGGAAGCTTCAGGACAAAACACTCGGAATTATCGGGGTGGGCAATATCGGAGCAAACGTAGAAAAAAAGGCCCCGGCACTGGGACTGCGGGTACTGCCCAACGATCCGCCGCTGCAACGGCAAACGGGCGACAACCATTATGTCTCACTTGAACGTGTCTTAAGCGAAGCCGATATTATTACCTGCCATGTACCATTAACCAACACAGGGACAGACGCGACGCGGCATCTGTTCGATCAGGAAAAGCTGGGCCGATTAGGGCCTGGTACGGTACTGATTAACAGTGCGCGGGGCGCGGTTGTCGATAACGAATCGCTTA
>DAOWIP010000355.1 GCA_030640865.1 Sedimentisphaerales bacterium
ACGCAATGCTCCCCAGAATCGCGCCGAGAATAAAAGAAGCTAAAGGAACCGTCGCGCCACCGAGCAAATCGGTTGCCTGTAAAATACTATGGCAAATATCATAATCAGGATTGATCAGAACCCGGCTAAATCGTGTAAAAACAAAAAACAGGGCCACGAGATTCGCCATAAGCGGCGGAGTCAAAAGCCCCCGCCAACTCATTTTTTCCCTTGTACCCGAAGTGGTAAGGTATTTGCCAAAACTCCATAAGACAGGACTCATACCCAAAATAAATAAAAAACAGTAAAGAGCGAATTTGTCAAACTGCTCGGCATAAATTACCGCTCCGACAGGCAAGATCAAATAACCGGCATTTTGAAGACTGGACAAAGCAATCATATTCTTTTTGGCCGGCAACTCACGGCGGAACGCAAAGACAGCCACCAAAATACTGAAAGCAATCATCACCACAGCCGATACAGGTAATATCCACCAGAAAGTAAGCTCGCCCGGATCAAAGGTCTGAACAATATTAGAAAAAATCAGGCAGGGCAGAAAAACAGTAACAGTTACAGTAGTCAGACTCTTAATCTGCTGCTGGGTGATGACGCCCCTGCGCACCAGCAGGCCGGCCGCTACAATAATAATGAATACTCGCAAAACAGCTAAAAAAGTCTCAGAAAAAGCAGTTGTAAATATCTCAAACATTGTCCATATTCCAAGTAATAATTCCTTTGTAACATGTTAGAAAATCGCGTGGCGCCCAAGCCCACCCTTAAGAAACCCCCGACATAAAGTCGGGGGCTAATAAAAATATTATATTTTCAAGTACATTTAAGGTGTTTTTCAAGTTCGCTTAAACTGTTTCTCCAGCTCGGCCAGACTCAGGCGAATAGTTGTCGGTCGGCCGTGAGGGCAGGTGCCGGATTGCTGAATGAGCCGACGTTGAGCCAGTAAGGCCCTGATTTCAACTTCGGTGAGGGGGTCGCCGGCTTTAACGGCTGCCTTGCAGGCCATCATATCCAAAACATGATGAATCAACTCCTCACGTGAAAGATTACCCGCCCGCTCAAGAAACAAGTCAAGCAGGTCACGCACAAACTCGCCAGGATCGGCCTTGTCCAAAAGGACCGGAAAACTCTGCACGGCAATACTGCGAGGACCGAACTGCTCAATAGTAATACCCATTTCGTCAAGTAACTCAGTGTGATTTTCGGCACCGGCTATCTGCTCAGCGGTTACGTCCACCACCTCCGGGATCAGCCTACGCTGAGCGGCCAAAGGGCCCCTGTTCAACTGGCGGGAAAGCTCCTCGTATAAAATTCGTTCGTGCAAAGCGTGCTGATCAATAATAACGAAACCATCCTGCGTCTCGGTAACGATATAAGTGTTATGTATCTGTAATACCGGGCCGATTTCATCGGTATAAGCTCTTTCGTCTTCAATATGTCGATCAGTATATTGCTCGGCTGTCGGGATTGGCCCGGCTGAAACAGGCGGCGATCCAGGCGTTTCCATAAATGAAGCATCGTCTGTAACCGGTGCACCACTATGCGAAAGCAAATCCGGCGGTTTGGAAAACGCATCCTGATTTGGAACAGCCCTTACAGGAGTATGCCCGGCGGGCCGATTGTTCATCGCTGTCTGCCGAGATGCAGACGATTTAAAGAAATCGGCCATGGCCTGCCGGACCCGCTCCTGATGCTCCTGTCTATCCTGTGAAGAATCCGCGTCAGTGCCCTGAGAAGATGACGGGACAACAGGTGTGCCGGTCAGGTCGCCGCCACGCAAAGGCATAGTCAAATCACTGCTGAGCAGGCGGTCACGAATGGCTGCCAGTACCTGGGAATGCACCATATTCGAGTTACTGAAACGCACTTCCGTCTTAGCCGGGTGTACGTTGACATCGACGTCGGCGGGCGGCATCCGCAAAAATAAAAACACTACAGGCCGACGATTGATCTCCACCATGCCGCGGTACGCCTCGCGGATGGCATGGCCGATAAACCGATCGCGAATATGTCTTCCGTTCAGAAAAATATACTGCCACTGTGCACCCGTCCGTGATTGCTGAGGGTGGGCAATCAAGCCGGTAATCTCGATGTCGCGTTCCTTTCGGCTGACAGGAAATAAGGCGTCGGCCAAATCGGAAGAAAACAACAGCCCAATACGTTGTTGCAGGGTCTGGCCGTCAGGCAGGTCGTGAACGGTACGGCCGTTGTGGGTCAGACTGAGATGCGTTTCGGTGTTGGCCAGGGCGATACGGGTGAACTGTTCGATGATATGGCCCATTTCAGTGTTGGCGGTACGAAGGAATTTTCGCCGGGCCGGTGTATTGAAAAACAGATTGCGGATGGTTATCGTCGTACCACAGGAAGCCGCGGCGGGGGTAACAGGCGATTGTTTGCCCGCGGAGATTTCCAGACGAGCACCTTCAATAGCATCAGAAGGTCGGCTGACAATCTCAACCTGACTGACCGAAGCAATGCTGGCCAAAGCCTCGCCGCGGAAGCCAAGGGTCTTAATGGCAAAGAGATCGTCGTCGGTAATAATTTTGCTGGTGGCGTGTGGGGCAAAGGCCAAGACTATGTCGTCGGCATCCATACCGCAACCGTTGTCACTGACGCGAATCAGCTTTTTGCCGCCGTCCTCCACATCCACGACGATACGGGTGGCGCTGGCGTCCATACTGTTCTCCATCATCTCCTTGACGACACTGGCGGGACGCTCGACTACCTCACCGGCGGCAATCTTGTTCACCATATTCTGTGAAAGTATGTTTATCGTAGTCATAGCTTACGCGTGAACGGTTACTCTTCATTTATAAATTGTGTCTGCTATTGTTTCCGGCTATTATAGGGTAGATTTGGCTAACGGTCAAACCCTGGAAAATAAATGTTTAAGTGTGCAGAAATACAAACGTCAGGCTGAGAAATGGAACAATCAGATGATTTAGTCAGAATAGCCGGGCGTAAAGGGCTTATGGCCAAGGCGATTACGAGCAGCCGATTCGATATTTACAGCCTGTCGTCAGCCAATAAGCAGTTACGCACAGCAGCGATAGAATGCTTTACGTCCTTCCTGTGCCTGGCCGATAAAGGTAACAATATAAATCAGGACAGTGAAAAACCGGCTATAGTTATCAGTGCTCATAAACAGCAAAAAACAACGTTTTCTTATGAACAGGCGTTCAATTCCCTTTTTGACGCGCTGGAGCAACTGTCTGAAATCGCTGAAAGGGAATCTGTTATGTTGGCGATGGAGAATCCGGGTAGCGGCCTGCTGCTCTCGCCGCTGGAACTTCGGGAATTGATCGACGAGATAAATAATCCCTACTTTGGAATTTGCTTTAATCCGGACAATGCCGAGCGGTTAGGCGATCCGCTGGACTGGCTACGGATTCTGGATAAGCGGGTTATAGGCCTGCGTTTGCCGCTAAAGGATGTTGCGGAAAATGGGGCGGAAGATAGCCAGGACGTAATTGTAACAGAATTGGAACGTCAGGGTTTTAACAGCCCGGCCATTTGTAATTTGATTGTATAGGAGATTGAAGTTTATGTCAGAATTGTTTATCGATGAGAATTACCAGTCGAAATTGTCCATGCGGGAAACGGAGAAAGCTATAAAGTTTATTAAAGATTATTTTCAGGACCATCTGGCTGAGGCACTGAACCTGCAAAGAGTGTCGGCGCCATTATTCGTACGGAAAGGTTCGGGCGTCAATGACGATTTGAACGGCATAGAACGAAAAGTGTCCTTTCCCGTTAAAGCGGCTGATGAGACAGTCGCGGAATGTCTTTTTTCCCTGGCCAAATGGAAGCGTATGGCGTTGGCCGAATACGGATTCCAGCAAAACGAAGGGTTATATACCGATATGAACGCCATCCGCCCGGATGAAGAAAATCTCGATAATCTGCATTCGGTATATGTAGATCAGTGGGACTGGGAACGGATTATCAGCCAACAAGAACGTAATCTCGATTTTCTCAAAAAGATCGTCAGAAAAATTTACCGGTTGATCAAAGATACGGAAGCAACCGTTCACGAAAAATACCCCCACTTAACCCCAATCCTGCCGGATGAAATTACGTTTGTTCATACGGAAGAGCTTTTTGATGAGTATCCGGATTTGACCGCGAAAGAGAGAGAAGACAAAGCGCTCCAGAAATATGGGGCTGTGTTTCTTATCGGTATCGGCGGAACTCTACCGGACGGCTCGATCCATGACGGACGGGCACCGGATTATGACGACTGGATAACCCCGAACGGGGACGGCAAAAAGGGACTCAACGGCGATATACTTTTGTGGTATCCGCTATTAAACAGGACGTTCGAAATCAGCTCTATGGGTATTCGGGTCGATAAAGACACACTTTTGCAACAATTGGAAATACGAAACGCTCCGGACAAAAAAGAACAGATATGGCATAAAAGACTGCTAAACGATGAGTTCCCACTCTGTATCGGCGGCGGGATCGGCCAGTCGAGACTGTGCATGTTTTTTCTGCAGAAACTTCATATCGGCGAAGTTCACGCCAGTGTCTGGCCCGATGATGTACTCAGAGGCTGTAAGGAAGCCGGGGTTCGTCTGTTATAAACAGCATCATTCCCGCGAAGAAATGACACCTTAAAAAACATGCTTAAGTTTAAAATGGTGGGGTAAGACCCCACCCTACAAAACTTCGCATAAGCTACGCGTAAAGCATGCCACCCAATTTTATAAACCGTTTTAATCGCGGTCGCCGCCGAGCAGGCCACCGAGAAGGTTGCCGCCGATTCCGCCAATGCCGCGCTGTTCGCCTTTTTTATGATAACGTGCGGCTGCGCTAATGCGGTCGGCCAATCGCGAAAAAGGCAGAGATTGTAAATAGACCAGTCCGGGGCCGGTCAGACGGGCCAGAAAAAGACCCTCACCACCGAAAAGGGCGTTCTTGAAACCGCCCACAAACTTAATGTCATAATCAACGGTGGGAGCAAAGGCCGCAAGGCAACCGGTATCGACACGCAGTGTTTCACCAGCTTCTAATTGACGCTGAACGATTGTACCGCCGGCGTGGATAAAGGCCATGCCGTCCCCTTCAAGACGCTGTAGAATGAATCCTTCGCCGCCGAACAGACCGGCGCCTATTTTTTTTGTAAAAGCAACTTCAATCTCGACACCCTGTGCGGCGCATAGAAAGGCGTCCTTCTGGCAAAGGAACTGACCGCCAAGTTTGTCCAGTTCAAGCGGAACAATTTTGCCGGGGTATGGGGCACCGAAGGCAACATGCCCCTTTCCGGAACCGTTATAAAGAAACGTGGTGATAAAAAAGCTCTCGCCCGTTATCATACGCTTGAACCCCTTGAACATGCCCCCGCCGGTGCCTGTCTGCATCTCGATACCGTCCTCCATATACATCATGGCCCCGGCCTCGGCCCGGACGCCTTCACCAGGGTCCAGTTCCACCTCCACAAGCTGCATATCATCACCGTAAATCTTATAGTCGATTACGTCCGCGTTGTTTGACATACTCGAAACTCCTTTAAATATTCATAAAAACCACGCCATACAACTATGAACCAATTATCGATTCGGCCCACAATAAAACTCGTTCGGCTGTTTGGACAGCCTCATGGTATTCCTCTTCGGTTACCGGTTCCTGACCGCCGGGGTATCTCGTTTCCACCGCGTATTCAGTTAGGCCAATCGCATCTTTAATATCTTCAGGCACTTGACCGGTACTTTGCGCAAAAGTTGCCAACAATTCTTCCAAATCATGTGTATAGCGGAAAGAAATACCTTTATGAAGCATTACTGCCTTTATCGCCTTTTCAGCAGTCTGTTGGGCATTAAAGCAAAGGTCTTCCCAGAATCCACCCGCCGGCATAGGAGTTTTCGCCAAGGCCAGATTACCACGAGCGCGGGCAAGCCATTCCTGAGGACTGCCAGGTATATACTCACGGTTTGGCATGGTAAAGCTCTTTTCCTTCGTAAAGTGCCTGTTTGTAAATTAAGCCTGGATTGTTACGATGTTCTTCCAGATCATTCTGTGTGGCGACAACTATATCCTTGGCAAAACCGAAGCCAAAAAGTTGTCGATAAATATATTGCGCGGTTTTTCTGCGGTGGATACCGTCGGGCATAACGACCAGTACGTCAAGATCACTGTTTGGCCCCATCTGGCCTCTGGCCGCCGAACCAAAAAGGATTATTCGCAGCGGATGCACCGCCGCCACTATCCTTTCGACCAACTCATTCAATAATTTCTCGTCCGGTTCCATAAAACCTGCTCTAATTGGTAAGCAACCATGCTTAAGCTCACTTATGCTTTGCATAAGCTTCGCATAAACATGCCACCCAGCCTATAAAAATAATGACGAATTAAGAAATCAGAATGACGAATCAATGACGAAGTTCCAATGACGAATAATAGAAAACCGTGTGGGTCAGGGATCCACGCTACGAGTATCTTTATAGATCGCCATGATTTTACGCTACGGCAGTGTCTGTTTCCTGCGGTTCTTCCTCGCCGGCAAAGCGGACCGAGACCTTCTTGCTCACTCCCTGCTCCTGCATAGTGATACCATAGATCACATCCGCAATGGTCATGGTACGGCGGGAGTGGGTAATCACGATAAATTGCGATTCCTTCACAAATTCCTGAATCAACAGATTAAATCGTTCGACATTCGCCTCGTCCAAAGCGGCGTCCACCTCGTCCAACAAACAGAACGGACTCGGCTTGCTCTTGAAAATCGCCAGAAGCAGCGCAACCGCAGTCATCGTCTTCTCACCACCACTCAAAAGAGAAATACTCTGTAGTTGTTTGCCGGGCGGTCGAGCGATTATCTCTATGCCGCATTCGAGCACGTCTTCCGGGTCCTCCAGTATAATCTCCGCCCGTCCGCCGCCGAACAGCTTGCGAAACAATTCAGCGAAGTTGGACCGAATCGCCTCGAAATTCGCCATGAATAACTCGGTACTTTCGCAATTTATCTTCTCGATAAGCTCTTCCAACTGTTGTCTGGCCTGGGTCAGGTCCTGATACTGACCACTCAGATATTCCAGCCTTTCCTCTAATTCCTCCTGCTCCTTGATCGCGTCGAGATTGATATTGCCCAGCCGATGTATCTTGTTCCGCAAATCCTCAATCTCGGCCGAGACGGCCTGCCAGTCCATATCCTGATGTTCATAGCTGCTGAACTTCTCGGCGAGGTCCATATCCAACTCTTCCCGGCCCCGCTCCATAAGATTCTCACAGCGAAGATGGTTCTCATTCAATTTTATCTGCATTTCGTGCAGTTGCTCCTGCCGCTCTTCGCGCTGCTGTTGCAGGCGATTGGCCAATTCAACAAGTTGCTCCTTTTCAGCAAACAGTTCATCACGCCGATATTTTTTCTGTCGGCTAATCTCCTGATGTTCCTGGCGGGCCTGGAACAGTTCCGCGAGTTTGGACTCCGCGATCAGAATCGCCCGTTCGCTTGCTTTATGACTTTCCTGGGCATTGTTCAGATCGGTCTGCAAATTGCCTACCTCATGGTTACACTGTTGATACTGTGATTTAAGGTTTGTCAGCCGCTCCTGCAATGCCAGTTGTCTCTGCTGTGTCTGGCCCAAAGAAACCTTCAGATCGGTAATCTGATTGAGAACCTGCTGATCCTTCTCCTCAAGTCGCCGAATATTTTCCTCCAACCCATCGACCCGCTCCTGCCGCTGCTGATTGATCGATTCCAGATCGTCCAGACTCTGCCGGCTGGATTTCTGCTGGTTGAGCGACTCCTGAATCTGCTCTTCAATGCTCTCAACCTCCGAAGCTATCAACGGCTGCTCCTGTTTAAGCCGACTGATGTTCTGATCGACCTGTTCCAGTTGGCCGCGGGTTTCTATCTCAACAGTATTCGCCTCATAAATAACAGTACGCAACTCCTGAAGGTTCTTTTCCAGATGTTGGCCCTGATTGTCATACTGTTGCAGTTGATTCTGAAGCTCGACAATTCGCTCTTCGGTTTCGACAATATCCTCTTTTAATTGTCGCAATTCGCTCTTCCGGGAGATCAGGCCCGCCGCCCCGCTTAGCGGCCCTAAATGCAATGTGCCGTCCGCTTCCAGAACCTCGCCCGTCAGAGTAACCCAACGGTATCCGGCCGGGGCCACCTCAGCCAACCGCAATGCCGCATCAATAGTGTCAACCAAAATCGTCTTGCCGAGCAATCGCCAGGCCAACGACTCACAGTCAGGCGCGAAACTCACCAGGTCTATCAACCGCCCCTGCACCTGGGGATATTCGGTAAAATCAAAACCGTTCTTAAACGGCCCCAATCGATCGAGACAAATCATTTTTACCCGCCCCGCCAACTCATCCAGGTTTTCGCTGTCTTCCAGCACCGCCTGGCTACTGGTCGCCACGAGGTGCTGCGACCGCCCGGCCAGCGCCGCCTCCACGATCCCCGCGTATTTAACCTCCGCCCGCAGTAACTCCGCCACCATTCCCTTAACGTAATAAAATTTCTCAGGGTCCTGCTGTCTGGCCTGAAGAATCTGCCGTACACCCTGATCGACGCCTTCCAGTTTGGCCTCCATATCGCTGAGCAGTTGTTGTCGCGACAGCATTCCGCTACGATATTCCTTGGCAGCCGAGAGATTCTCACTGCATACAAGTTTATCTTCATTCAATTGCGACAACTGCTGACGCTTACTCTCCAATTGCCCCTGCGAATCCTCCTTCAGGGATGTTATCTCACCCAGTTTCTCGTCCAACTGCGCCCGGCGAGTGAGCAAACCCTCCATCTCCTCTTTGATTCTGCCGTAACGGTCGGATAATCGATTTTTTTGTCCGGAAAGGTTATCTCGCCTCATGTCCAGTGATTTTATCTCATTGTGCAACTGGGCCGTTCGGCGCACAATATCGATCAGGCCGCTCTTCTCATCCTCCATTTGCGCCCGGTGTTCGTTCAGTTGCAGAATCCGTTTCTGACGCGAGTCCTGATGCTGTTTCAATTGCTCCTGCAATTCGTCAAGCTGTTCCCGTATCGAACCAACGTCCTTCTGCCCCGCAGTAATTTCCTCCTCCAGCTTGCGGCTTTGCCGACGCAGAGACTGAATTTGTTTCTGATTCCTCTGCAAAAAGCCCTGCAATTCCTCGCACCGCTGATGCCCCATCTCGATATGGTCTTCCTGGCTGCTGATCCGGCTGGTACACTGAAGGCGTTGATTCTCCAGTTGCCTTATCTCGTCTTCACACCCGTCGATTTCGTGGTCCAAAACGCTGAGGCGGCCCTGTGCCTGCTCGATTTGAGCAGTCAGTCCTACCAGTTCATCCTGTAGCTTCTGCCGCTGTTCCTGCCGACGGCTGCCGTCCTGGCGCAACTGGTGATACTCGGACAAGAACTGATTCATCCGTAACTCACGCAGCCGATCACTATACTTCTGATAGTTCCGGGCCTTGCCGGCCTGGTATTTGATCGATCGCAGACGTTTCTCCAACTCCCCGATAATGTCCTGAATCCTCAGCACATTCTGCTCGGTCCGCTCCAGTTTCCGCAGTGCCTCTTTCTTGCGGGCCTTATACCTGCTTATCCCCGCCGCCTCTTCAAAAACCGCACGCCTGTCGTTCTTCGAAGACTGAAGCAGAATCTCGACCTTTCCCTGTTCGATTATCGAATAAGAATCGGCCCCGACCCCTGTTCCCATAAACATCTCGCGAATATCCTTCAATCGGCACGACTTGTTATTCAGCAGGTATTCGCTTTCTCCGCTACGATAGAGCTTGCGCGTTACACAAACCTCCTCCATATCCGTATTGAGTAATCCCGTGGTATTGGCGAAGAACAGCGAAACCTCAGCCGTTCCCATACTCTTCCGCGAATTCGAGCCGTTGAATATCACATCAAGCATCTGGCCGCCGCGCAGACTCTTGGCACTCTGCTCACCAAGCACCCACCGGACCGCGTCCACAATATTGCTTTTACCACAACCATTGGGTCCGACAACTACGGTAACACCATCACCGAACGCAAACGCGGTCTTATCGGCGAAACTCTTGAAACCATACAAAACAATTTTCTTCAGTTTCATATCTTCTATGTGTCCTCCATGACTATGACTGATATATATCTTCCGGCTTACGCAGTAAAATAAAACGCGCGGGAATAACCCGCCTTTCGCAAAGTTGATGAAGAATCCCGATAATCTGGCTGAAAGTCAGCCCGGCTCCGGCTTTTTGTCCCTTATCCTTTGGGTACAGTGGCCGAGCCATCGCAAGGATTAAATCTTCCACCGCTCGATAGCTTTGGATTGTAACATAATCTCCCTTACCGGTTTTTCGCGATATGGTCAATTTATCGTCCCCGGCTCTGGAGTTAATCGTAACGGTTTTCTCCTGTGTTTCAAAAAACACATTGCGACGACAATAGAGATTTCGCCCGAAGATTATAATACGCGGTTCCCCTTTGTCTGTCGGCAGGCTGCTGACCGTATCACAAATCGCCCAGATGCAAATAAGGCTTTCGCCGGTCGTGCTGATGGAATCGAGTTGGAATTCATAAGGCAGTACGGTGGTTCTGACACGCCGATTTCTGCTATGCCTCAGGCCCGAATAAGCCAGCAGCCGCACCCGTGCATTCGGGCTGTTCAGCAGCCGCGACAGACATGCGCCACCCCGAACATCGTCAGCCGCCCGTGCAAGAACCCGTATGGCCCGCTCTCGACAAGGATGGTGATCATCCTCGGCCATTTTAATCAGTGCGTCGATAGCCTTTCTATCCCCCAGTTCCAGGGCCGCTTGTGCCGCGTAGAAGGCCTTTTTGCCTGTTATTACCCGATAGCCTGCCTCAAGGTCTTTCAGGGCGTTACGTCCGATAGCCTCCCACACCAAGACGATAGCTTCATAGTCGGCCCCTTCCTGGTTGGCCATTTCGCTTAATTCCTTCAGCTTAAGTTCCTGAAATGCAGCGCTGTCCTGCAGGTAAAGACCCAGTAAGAGCTGTAAAAAATGATGATAACGCTCACGATACAGTTTGGGAACAGTTATGTTGATCACACTACGGTTGACGGCATCGGCTACCTTTTTACCATCAGGGGGCCGAAACCGGGCGTTAATCCGTTTTTGTATTTGCTGAGCAATACTGGAGTCGGGGTCTAAAAGTGCCAATTGTATCTGCCGATCAATACTGGTCCTCCCCCCACCCAGAACCACTGCCCGCCGGGGATCGACCCTTTGTGAGCTATCCGCCGACAGCGAAAACGGATTGATAAACAACGGCCCGAAGGCAAAAGCACTGGAACGACCCGCTATCAACCGGCCCGAAAGCCCCGGAACAACCTGTTGCAACTCCGTCAGGAACAATCTGCCGCCCTGCAATGAAGTAGTTTGTGTGGACCAGGGTATGGAAATATCCACGTCGAAACGCGAGCCTTTAGGCGCCCCAGCCGGCACAGTCCCGCTCACACCCACTACAGCGGTACTGCGACTGCTGATTATCTGCTCGGCTGACATATTCGCGTATTGCTCAGGTATGAATCCCCTCGACTGGAGCTTTTGGATATGTTGGTTCAGATATTCCTTTACGAACGGCGGACACTCGCCGGAACCGGTACCCGGCAACCCCCAAACCAGGGCATGACCCTTCAGCCGTACACTGTCATATCCCATCAATTCACAAAGGCTGCCGATCGTAACACCCAGGGATTCCGGCGTCTCTGTCGAGACCGGCCGTTCGTGTCGCCCCGGGGCATCACAACCGTAACCAATTGTCGCTAACAGGATTATTAAAGCATATTTACTCATTTACGAATTATCGGACTGATACAGCAGGTTCCTTTAATCTTAACAGAATTCGGATATGCGCACCGCGTATGGGCATTCCCGCGATCGAAACCGTAACATATTGTCGTCAGAGTACTTACCCACATACTAACTGGAAAATCCGGTCGCGAGGACTATAACCCGCAGGCCAAAGACCAACACTACTGTTTTTTTAGTCTTTCGCCCTGATGAGAATGGCACACTCATTGACTGGGATACGCATATCCATTGGGCTGCCGTGATCCTGATGGTCCAGGAACTCGCCCGCGGCCCCGGCGGCGCGGCCGACAGCAAAAAGCATAAAAGCGATATCGCTAACCCGCCGTACGGTAATACGTTTGTCCATAAGCAATCTCCAGCAAACTCCGAGTACTACACAAGCGATAGCACCGTCAAGATTAACGGCCCAGACGTTGCGGGCGATACCAATCTCTTTAAGCCGATGAGCCAACCTGTGATAGTAGTCCAGAAAGATATTATAGATGCCTTTTTCATCCATAAACGCGGCAAGAACCCGCTCTCTGGGATCATAATTCACGGGCTGATTACGGAAAACAGGGTGCCCCAGACAGGGGATGCGAGCATAGTCCGTGCCGGCTTCCTTGGCGGCGTGGCGCTGCTTACTAAACCATTCGGCCTGCTTGTTGACCATTGCCTGTAAATCCAAGCCGTGTTTAGCGTCGTAGGGATCCGGCAAATCAATACCGCGAAAAACCCGCAGCAGATACTCCACCGCTCGCCGCCCGTTCCCGCCGTGTACGTCGCCGATACAGGCCAGGGCCGCAATCATGGCGGTATTGGGTGTATTGCCGGCAGAAGTCGAAAGTTTGGCCCCCTGTGCCGAGATGGTACCGGGACCGTTACTTAGCGAAGCGATAAGGACCTTCTCAAGCATATCCGCCTCGAAATCCCGGACCTGCTCTCCCGTCCAGGTATGAATAAGCGAACTGACAAAGGAACCGTTCTGCATCTCTTTCTCCAGGGAGCGGCCGTAAATCCGCGTTACTTTTCCATCATTGGAAGAGGCGTGACTGGCGTTTCTCATGTTCCTTCTGGGAGGATTGGATCCCAATGTCTCATGGCCGAGGTGCTTTATCTGAGAGGCGTAGGGTTTTGGGACAGTCCCACGGTGCAGCACCAACTTCGACGGCAGATGTTTGCCCAGTCCCTTATAATCAATAAACCAGGGATTCAGGGTCAGTGGTTTCGATGGTCTGAAATCCCGTTCTATTCCCAAAGTATCACAGATCAGGGCCGCTGCCGGCGAAAGATGGTGCAGTGTTCGGATACGTATGCCCTTTCGCAGCACATGAGTCAGTTCAGGTGATTTTTTGTACTTAGTGTCAGGCTCGAATGGGCCGTTCCCGAAATAATCGTCGAAAAGTTTCATCTTGGCCGCGGCGGTGGTGTCCCTGCCCTCCACAACGGCGCCGGCATGGCCGAGGGAAAGGTCCAACTTCTGGAGAATTTCGCCGGTAATGTAGGCGATAATTGGTTTGTCAAACTCGGCCCGGTGCAGCATTTCGACCGCTTCCTTCTCATAAAGTCCACCCGGCTCGATATACAGGATGATCAGCTTGGTATGCTCGTCACTTTTGGTCAGTTCCAGCAGATTCTTCAGCGGCGTCAGTATCAGCGTGTCTTTTCCCGTTGAGATACCGTAAGACGTTCCCATACCGGCACTCTGAAGGTAGGAAGCCATAGTGTTAATCATATTGCCGCTGTTGGATATTATCGCCGCGGAGCCTGGACGAAAACTTTCCGCCGGATCGTCTCCGCCTACAGCCCCCACCCGCACCGTGTCGTGCGTGTTTATCATTCCGAGTGAATTACCGCCAAGCACGTCGATGTTGGCATGAGAACACATCTGGGCTATCTTGGCGGTAACCTCGATAGAAACGTGCTCGGTGATCACGTAGATCGTTTCGACGGTGTCGATACGGTGCTCGACGACTTCCTTGACCTCGGCGTAAACCGCCTGAGGTGGAGAATACACAATAATTTTATTGGGCAGCTTTTCCTTAGGAAGTGAGTTCATCAGTTCCCCGGCGTCGGAAAAGACCGGTATGGGATCGCCGCCGGGAACATCGAGAGATTCACCTCCCTTGCCTAAAGCCCATCCGCCAACGATGTTTCCGCAGTATTTCTGGGAGGCAACGGTAACGGCACTGGCTTCTCTGCCGGTAATATTGGAAACGGCCACTCGGTCACCGGCCTTCAAAAGATCACACAGTTTCGCGGCTCTCATGGCGTAACTCCTATTTTTTTGTAAGCATGGACAAACCTGGCGGCATATTCAGCCACTTGCGTTACAGGTGTCTCAGGGCCAAAGATCACATACGGCAAACTCAAAGATTCCAGAGTGTCTATCATGGTTAGAAATCCCTGCACAAGGTGCGGGCCGCCACGGCCGATGATGACGGGAATGTTGATGGGGCCATGGTCATAGACATAAGCCTGCAGCGCATCGGCGATAGCGTTGAAAGTTACGTCAATAAGGGTATTATTGGCCTTTCCCCCCAGAATAAGCAGAAGACCAGCTTTTGCCAGTTTATGTTCGAAGCATATTTTGGCGGTCCCGAACATCCGTTCATAGGGCGGATTGCCTCCGAAATCCGAGAGGATAATCGGATTGCCGCCGTTTTGCATCAGGGTTTCCACAATGATAGTCGAAGCGCCGCCGCCAAACAGGATAGGCAGAATTAAATCACCGCCGAGTTCGCAGACATGGGCCTGACCACGATGGCTGGAAGCACTCCATACAGCCATTTCTTCCTCAAAGATCGTTTCGTTGGCCGGATACTCAGGCAATTTAAAACCGAGATTCTTGAATTTGAAGTTTGCCTCATCGAAGGTGGCCTTGAAATCACAGGCATAAGGGTGTCCCTGAGGAGTTATACGCCAGGGATTCACTTCGCACATTCGCATGCCAGTCGTGTTGAACATATCCCATAAATCGACGAGAGCCCGTGAAAGCGAACTGGCCAACTTTTGGGGGAAACCCAGCCGGGTCAGCAATTCGCTGGCCTGGTAGGCGCCAAGCCCCTTATATATATCGATTGGGCAGGTTACTTTTTCACTGTCAGCAACATCTTCCACATCCACACCACCAGCCAGTGATACCGTTATCGATGGGCCCAGGTAGCGGGAGTCGTAGGTGATAGCTGAATACACCTCCATATCGGCTGGAATGTATTGGATGAGATAGGTGGTCCTTGGGATATGACCGTTGACTTCCATCCCCTGGGCGTGTTTGAGCATTCGTTGTGCTTCCACGTGATCACTGACTACACTGACCGCACCTGCTTTGCCACGTTTACCAGCCAAAACATCGGGTTTCACCAGTGCCTTGCCCCCCCAGCGTCCGAGCGCGTCTCTTATCTTCGCTCCGGGTGCATCAGCGGTGAGGTACTCAGGAACCGGGATATTGAACCGAGGCGCCAAATACTG
>DAOWIP010000277.1 GCA_030640865.1 Sedimentisphaerales bacterium
ATCCATCCGACGGGTCTGCCTTGCGATGATGTTTAGAAATCTCTTTGCTTCTTCGGGCTTCTTTATTGCTCCTTCTGACAGCGTCTCGACAAAACCCTTAATCGAAGTTATCGGTGTTTTCAACTCATGTGAGACATTGGCCACAAAATCGCGACGTACATGTTCAAGTCGTCTGAGTCTGGTAATGTCATTCAGGACGACAAGGACTCCGATTTTCTCTCCCTGTTCATCTTGCAGAGCGTTGCTTCTGGCCTGCAGGAAGTGTTCGCCGTTGTCTTTGTGCAGGATGATATTGTCTTCGACAGGTTCGTTTCCGGCCAGTGCGTTTGTTACAAAATGTTGCAGGGCGGGATTCCTGATTATCTCCTGCAAAGTTCGCCCTTTGGCCTGTGAAATATCAACCCCTATCATTTCCGCTGCGGAAGAGTGAAGCGTTATCAATCGCTGTTCGCTGTGGACCGCTAAAACCGCTTCTGACATACTTGACAGAACGGCCTTGTGTTCATTCCGTTGGCGACAGATAGTTCGTATCCGTTCATCGACCTCGCCTGCCATCTGGTTCATTGCTTTGGCGACAGCGTCTATTTCCTGACAGTTGGCGACGGGCAATTTATGGTTTAAGTCTCCATTGGCAAACAGCTCAGCGCCTTTCTTCAATTCCTCCAGAGGCCTGCTGATCTTGCGAGAGACAGTCAGACTTACCATCGCCGCGACAACCGCTATAATCAGGCTGCCGATTATTATCTGATAATAAATGGATTTTAATTGTCTGTCGATGGAACTTACAGATTTGGCAATTCGCAACACTGCGATGATTTTATCATCCGCCCTTAGAGGCACAGCCACATACATCATATTCAGACCGAGAGTATGGCTGAATCTTATTTCATAGCCTGCCCGGCCTTTCATCGCCTGAATAATTTCAGGTCTGTCGGAGTGATCATCCATTTGTCGAGGGGCTTCTTGCGAATCCGCCAGCACTTTGCCTGATGTTTCAATTACGGTTATACGCCTTTGGCCCGCTGTTCCAAGCATCTTACACAATTTATCCAGGTCGTCTGATTTATTCTTGCCCTGAAATGCTAAAATCTGTTCTTCTATAATGTGGGCACTTGCCTTGAAATCTTCAGCAACCTGGGTATAGTAAAATCGCTGTATCGAGCTGGACGCATACCACCCAATCGCTGCTACTGAAATCAGCGCTATCAGAAGATAAGATGGATATAACTGCCAGAACAGACGTCTTCTTCTCACAACCTATTCCTTAAATCGGTACCCTATGCCCCGTACAGTTTCGATGTATTTGCCCGCCTTGCCCAACTTTTTTCTCAATCCGACAACCTGAACATCAATGCTGCGGTCAGTAACAGGATAATCGGCTCCGTGGATGGCATCGACAATTTGATAGCGTGTGAAAACCCATCCGGGCCGAGCCGCCAAAAACTGGAGCATACTGAACTCCGACGAAGTCAATTCAACAGTTTTGTCTTTGACAAGCACTTTATGACGCCCGGGAGCGATTTAAATATCATGTATTGTTATAACCGCGGATTGCTCCGGGATTTCCGTTGTCTTTCTTCGCAAAACCGCTCTGACCCTGGCGATTACAACTTTTGGGCTGAAAGGCTTTGTGATATAGTCATCCGCTCCAAGTTCCAAGCCCGTTACAATATCAGCCTCTTCCCCTTTGGCTGTCAGCATAATGATGGGTATCTTCTCGGTTTCAGATGCCTTTTTGAGCCGCTTGCAGACCTCAAGCCCATCTATGCCAGGTAACATTAAATCCAGGATTATCAGCCCCGGCAACTCTCTACTTGCTGTATCTAACGCCTCCTCACCCGTCTGGGCTGAGAGAACCTTATAACCATCGCGGCCAAGGTTATAATTAAGCAACTCAAGTATATCTTGCTCGTCATCAACTATTAATATAGTTTCTTTGCCCATACTTTATCCTGTTTATATCCCCGCCTTCGGATAGGGTGATCCAGCCTGCGTCCTAACCACCCCTTATCCCGCCGGGGCCGATAAATGACCCACATTATAGACGAATCCTCCTGCAAAAGCAAGTGGTCCGTTATTGCGCTTATGTACGTGAGCCGACTTTATTTGTTTTCCTCTGATCTGGTTGGCAGCTTTATTTCAGGCAGGCTTTTGTCTTTAGCTTTAGCTTTCTGGGTGGCCGTATTTGTTGAAAGGCGATTTTCCGGTGATTTCTTTTTTGAGGAGCCGACTCGGTGTTTAAGCTCCGCCTTCACCACGTTGGTACATTTATTCATAATGTTGCGTACCGCCGCCGTAAGACAGCCCTTCTGTTCGGACGGGACACAGGCAGGCCCGGCAATCCGTCGGGCCGCCACGATCCGGCCGTTGTTGGTATTGACCACCGTAATAATGACGGCCAGTTCGATTGTTTCGTTTTTCGGTGCCTTCAATGGTTTCTGATGCAACCCGATTGTGTCTGAAACCACAGGTTCAAATATCGATAATGATATTGAATTAACGGGTTGAGTCTGGTCTGTTGTTTTATCTGTTACATTGATCTCATTACGCAAACGCTGTTTTGTTGGGCTTGGTAGGGTACCTGCGGGGACCGTGAACGTGCCATATGAACGCCTGCCTTCCCGGCTGCGGGCCAATACCCTGACCTTTTCGCCGGCCTTCGCCGAAATCGCCGCCTCGAAACTCCCATCTTCGTTCAGCAATACCGGAATCTTATGATTATCACTCAAGCGAATCAACTGCACAGTCGCCGGATCGATATGTTCCACTGCCCCACCGCGGCCCACAACCGCTACCATACCCCGCTCATCCGGCGGAGAAACGGCTACGAATTGCTTATGCACTTTAATCGGCTGCAGTCCCTTAGCCGAAGTGGGAAACATACTCAACGCGATTCCCGTCAACAAACAAAAATAACATATTCTCATTACGAATAATAATTTTTTTGATTCCATTTTATACGCACCTCATATTCAGGGCTAATAAAGAAAAGAATCCCCCGATTTTACATCGGGGGCTAAATAGAACTTGTGTGGGCCATAGGCACACCCTACTTAAGAATCCCCGCTTAACAGCAGGGGCTGGTAATACAAGAGTTGGGCGGCGAGAGAGTAGAGCTGCTTTGCGGGAGGGGGAGAGAGATTTCATAATATAAAATGAAAAATATACAATTGAAGGCAGAAGGTGGGCGATTGATAAAAAGCGACGTATAATCTGGTGTAAGGAAAAAAGAAAATTTGGCCACAGAGTACTCAGGGAACTCATGGGAAAAGAGAAAAGATTCTTTCTGAGGTCTCTGTGGCCCTTATTGTTGCCACGAAGGGTATTAAGGAGAAGTCAGAAGTCAGAAGTCAGAAATCAGAAGACAGAAGAAAAGAGAAGAGAAGAAGTAACCACGGATTTCTCGGATTGCACTGATTAAGAAAAGACAGAAAAAT
>DAOWIP010000508.1 GCA_030640865.1 Sedimentisphaerales bacterium
ACCGGCCTATAATCCAGATAAGCAGTACCATCCGCGTGTGAATAACTGGGTCGGCTTTATTGTGGAGATAGGGTCAAAACGGATATATTATGCCGGCGATACCGACATAACTCCTGAAATGCAGGAATTGACTAACATCGACCTGGCTCTGCTGCCGGTCGGGGGAACTTATACGATGGACGCTGACGAGGCCGCTCAGGCCGTTAGCCAGATAAAACCACAACAGGCCATACCTTACCACTGGGGCGACATTGTCGGCAGCCTTAACGACGCCGAAAAATTCGCTCAGACCGCCGCCTGCAAAGTCGCCCTGCTCAACCCCGGCGAAAGCATAACCATTTAAAATATAAAGGATGAACTTCGCCCACAATTCTTTAGTTTTTTACGATAGCACCGCACGGGCAACACGTAGTACGTTGCCGCCGAGAATCTTTTGAATATCGCTGTCGGAATAGCCGCGTTGAACAAGCCCGACGGTGAACAGTGGCCAGTTTGTCCAGGCCATAGTGAGAATCTTCTTGGGCGCCCAGACACGGGAACCTTCAGGCCAAAGCCCAGCCCAGCGGTTTCGGGACTTCGGGGTTCTTGGTATCTTTTTATTTTCCTGAGCCATCGAGCGCGACGAGTAAGCCACGTCGGTACCGATAGCGACATGATCCACGCCGAAGGTTTTTACCGCATAGTCGATATGGTCCAGCATAACACCGACATCGGCTTTACCGCCGAGAAAACAGGGGATGCAGCAGATACCGATTAGTCCGTCTTTTTCGGCGATAGCCCGGATAACATTGTCGGGCTTGCTGCGAATGTGGCTATTGAGCGCACCACAGACCGTATGACTGGCGACTATGGGCCGTTCGGAGACCTGGGCCGCTTCGAGGCTGGTTTGCCAGCCGCAATGGGCCACATCTACAATCACACCCACGCGGTTCATTTCCGCCACTACCGCTCTGCCGAAATCGCTCAGACCGCCGTTGGCCGGCTCGGCGCAACCGTCACCGATCATATTACGTCTGTTGTAGGTCAGGTGCATCATACGGATACCGAGTTGAAAAAATATCCGTACATAGCGCAATTCCTCTTCCACAGAGACCCAGTCTTGCGGCAGAGGCACCCCATTGCCGCTGAGATACAGACAGTGTTTGTTTTGCTTTTTGGCCGCGACGATGTCATCGGGCGTAACGGCCTTGAAAATAAAGTCGCGCATCATATCGGTAACATAGGTAAAGTAGGCCAGCCGTTTTATTAGTCTGCTGATGGCCTGCCCTTCCGCCCCGGCGTTTTGCAGGATACAGGTTACACCGGACGCCTCGAAGGCGTCCATAAATTCCTGCCGCTCGGTCGGATCGGTTACACAGCGGGTCTTATGCATATCTTCTTTGAGGTCTTTTAGCTCAAGCGGCGAGGCGTTTGCTTCGATTGCCGCGCGTATCTTGTTGCCGTCTAATGCGCAGCGCGGCGCAAAGCCGTATGACTCGACCACAACCGAATTGGCGTGAAGCTCCAGGCCGTGTTCCAGTTCTTTACGGCTCGGTTTTAATATCTCTAAAGCTGCTTCTCGTGCTTTTTGGATATTCTTATTCGACTTAATCCTTTTTTGTGTCTCCGGGTCATTTACACGTAATGTACTCGACGGCATTGTATCCGATGACAGCACACTCGATGACACTGTACTTGTCCCTGCCAGAGCAGCCACGCCGGCAGAGGTCTTTAAAAAACTACGTCGGTTCATCGGCTTTCCTTTCACGAGTATTTTCATCTTATTTTGTAACCGTTCGCGGGTTCTTAAGTAGGGCGGGCCGTGCCCGCCATTTACTCTGAAAAAACCTGTACCGCAGGCGTCTCGCCTGCAATTAGTTGTACCACCGTTAAGTAGGGTGCGATGTATCGCACCATTTAATCTTTTCCTTATCAGGCCCCTAAGAAACGTGTGGGAATTTTTCATCTATGGGAGATTGTGCCAATTCAGCCAGAAAGTTACTGATTCGTCCACAGACCAGATCGAGATATTTTTTTCCTTTTTCAGCCGTGCCGGCTCCCGGTTCGCCTGCTGCGCAGTGGTCGTTCACGTTCTTGAAATTACGACTGGTTCGCACCCAGCCCTTTTCCAGTGCCTCGAAGCGGAACGGCCTTGTTTTACCATCGCCGGCAACTTTCTGTTCCACTAATTCCGGGTACAGTTCCAACGCCACTGATGTCTCAAACTCCCCGGCGTGATCGTCGGGCGCATCGAATATTTCGTGATATTTATCATGGCCCACTTTCCACCAGTTACACAGGAACACATGTACGTCCAGTTCGGTCTGAATTTGTCGGATCAGCGCCACAAATTCATTACCGCCGTGTCCGTTGACGATAACGATCTTGCGGATGCCGTGTTTGTGTAGCGAGGTTATTATATCCCGTACCATCGCGTCCAGTGCCGCTTGTGAGACGTGTATTGTCAATGGAAAGTCCATCAGATTGCAGTCCACCCCGTATGGAATCGTCGGCAGACATATTACCGACTCGCATTTCTCCCAGGCAAGCTCACAACTTCGCCGGGCGACCCATGACGTATGGCGAAAGTCCTGTCCTTCCGGCAGATGAAGATTATGCGGTTCGATTGCCCCTATCGGCAAAACGGCTGCTTCATAATGCCTCTGTGAAAGACGGTACTGGTTGGTTGCTGTCAAATCCCATTCATCGATCATAATATTGGTTCCTCATAAATTATAACACATTCACAAGCTCTTTTCTTACTCCAGGACAGACTCAAGTGGACTATATTTTATATTGAGACTCTCGGCAACATTTTTATACACACATTTCCCCAGATGGAGGTTCACGCCCAGACTCAGGGCTTTTGAGACACGGCAGGCCTGTTCCAAACCGTGTTCAGCGATAAGAAGTCCGTATATCAGCGTGGTGTTCGTCAGCGCGATTGTTGAGGAAAGTCCGACAACGCCTGGCATATTAGCAACACAATAGTGAACAACATCGTCAACAATATAGACAGGGTCGTCATGTGTTGTTGGTCGGGTTGTTTCTGTGCAGCCGCCCTGATCCACGGAAACATCGACGATCACCGCGCCTTTTTTCATCATTGCAAGATGGTTTTTCTTTATCAATTTCGGCGCCTTGGCTCCATGCAGCAGTACGGTTCCAATTAAAACATCCGATTCAGCGGCAACCTGGTCGATATTTGCATTATTGCTGTATAAAGTCGCGATATTTGTCCCGAAAATATCATCCAGATATGCCAGGCGGTCAACATTAACGTCCAGAATTGTAACATTTGCTCCCATTCCAACCGCTATTTTTGCCGCGTTCGCGCCTGCGACGCCGCCGCCAAGAATCGCGACATTACCGCGCCTTACGCCGGGAACGCCACCCAAAAGAACACCTCTTCCGCCGAATGTCTTTTCGAGATATTTCGCTCCCTGCTGTACGGAAAGCCGACCGGCAATTTCACTCATCGGCTTTAGGCACGGCAGAGAGCCGTTAGACGTTTCAATTGTTTCGTAGCCGACAGCTTTGATCTTTCTGCTCATCAGAGCTTCCGTCAACTCCTTCGAAGCAGCAAGGTGCAGATACGTATAGAGAATCTGACCTTCGTGAAACAGATCATACTCTTGTGAAAGCGGCTCTTTTACCTTGACAATCATATCGCAATCATCGAACATCCTGCGTTTGTTTTCTGTAATGATTGCCCCGGCCGCTTCATATTCTTCATCTTCAAAGCCGGTATTGACACCCGCTGCCTTTTCAACAAGTACTTCATGGCCATGTGCGACATACGCCTTAACGCAGGAAGGTGTCATTCCTACGCGATACTCATGAATCTTGATTTCTTTAGCGACTCCAATTTTCATCGGTTTACTCCTTTTTAGCCCTGAAAGGGCGAAAGAACACAATGTGCAAAAAGCGTTAACGGTTACAACTATAACTATTTGTCAAATCAGGGTCTTTTATTCTATTATACCTTGCATTTCCTGACGGTATCCAGCCATTTGTGTGCCATCAGATACCCCCCTGCCATGGTCGGGTGTACACCATCTGCCGCCCAGTGGTTGGCGGGAGCTTGCCTGACTGCCTCGTCGAACATCGATTGGAAGGGGACAAATACAGCATTAAAGTCAGTCGCCATCTTCCTCGCGGCAGCGCGATATTTATCAAATTCAGGGAACCATTTATCGTTCACAGCACCACAGCGGAGTACGAAAGGCTCACATATTACCAACTTGACATCGGGCAATTCTTTACGGGTACGTTTGAGCAACTCGGCATAGTCCTTTTCATATTTCTCCACAGTAGCATCGTATTTGCCTTTCAGGGTATGCCATATATCGTTGACGCCTATTAAAATGCTCAAAATATCCGGTTTAAGTGCCAGACAATCCTTATCCCATCTGTCGGCTAATTGGAATACTTTGTTGCCGCTTATGCCCCGATTGTATATTTTTAAATTATCGGATGGATAATCAGCCAACAATTGAGACGCGATAAAATACACATATCCTTTTCCAAATGCTTTTGAATCATTAGCATGATTTTCTCGTTTTTTATCCCGTCTCGCGTCTGTTATGGAATCCCCCTGAAACAAAATCGTATTACCTTTTGTAATAACAGAACCTCTCTTGGGACAAGTGGAGTTACCTGCAATTTTATTACATCCTGAGGATAAAAGAGCAGTGCTTCCTATTGCGGTTGCTGTTACTGATTTCAGAAAATTACGACGTGATGCAATATTACGCTTTTTCATTATTCATCTCCCATATAAATTAGTCTTGTAGGGCGGGCTATGCCCGCCATTTGAAATTGCTCGCGTTGGGTGCCACCTTTCTGTGTTTCAGAGAGGTGCTCTTCACCTTTCACGCTTTTCACTCTTTTCTCACTTTCTCACAACTCATTCATTTCATTCGTCATTCTGGCTTCTTAATTCATAATTAACCGGGCAGTATATCTCATATTGAGACTATCAGCAACATCTTTATATACGCGTTCACCCGGACACCACACATCCAGACAAAATATAGTTGCCGGAGATAAGTTTATCGATTATAAGGGCGGTTTATGAGACAATCTCTAAAAATACCTGTAGTGTGGGGCTTTGCCTCACACATTGACTTCGAAAGAAAAGGAGTGTCAGAAGGATGACAAACAGCGGCAATATATTCAAATACGCGATGTGTAATGAGAGCATGCAGGAGTTATCGTGGCAACAGCAGTGCCGAATTATCTCGGAAGCGGGTTATGGAGCGATTGAAGTGGCGCCGTTCACGCTTGTGAACTGTGGGGTGAGTGATATATCAGCGGGCCAGAGGAAGGAAATGGCGGTAATTATGCGGGACGAGGGAATTGTCTGTGACGGGCTGCACTGGTTGTTTTCCCCGCCGCCGGAGGGGCTGCATTTTACGACGCCGGACCAGGCGGTACGGCAAAAATCGGTGGCATATCTGGATGAGTTGATCGATTTTTGCGGTGATCTGGACGGCTCGGTGATGATTTTTGGTTCGCCGAAGCAGCGTAGCACTATAGACGGTATGAGTATAGGGGACGCGAAAAAGTATTTTGCCGAGGGGTTGGTAGCGGTTTCGGATCATGCTCAGAGCCGTGGTGTAAAAATCATGGTGGAACATTTGGACAAAACCCAATCGGATGTTATTAACACCCTGGATGAGGCGTGGGAATTTGTGGAGCGGATAAACCATCCGGCAATTCAGATGATGTTTGACTTTCATAATACTGCGGACGAGACGGAATCGTTAGACGTGCTTGTCAGGAGGCATCTTGATCATATATACCACGTTCATATTCAGGAGATGGACGGCCAATATCTTGGAACGGGCACTGCGGCGGACGATTTTTTAGAGACCTTCCAGGTTTTGAAGGACTTGAATTACGACAAATGGATTTCGTTAGAAGTATTCGATTTTTCACCGGGTGGCAGGACGATTGCCCGGGAGTCAATGCGTGTAATGAAAGAGATGGAAGCAAAATTGAGTTAGTCCCGAACGACGAATGATGGGTGGTATGCTTTACGCAACAGGGTGGCAGAGCGACTTTTTATTATTATTGATTCCCCCCCTCTTTCCTCTTTCTCACAACCCACAACTTCCTCATTACTCTTCACTCGGTATGACTTCCAATTGTTGTAAGGTACTGAAAGCGGCGGTTTGTTCAGCTTCCTTTTTGCTGGGCCCCCAGGCGCTGGCGAAGCGGCGCTTTCCGATAACGACGCCGACCTCGAAGCATTTGCTGTGATCGGGTCCTTTTTCGTCTAATACTTCATAGACAGGGGTGCAGTCCATAAGGCGTTGGGCATGCTGCTGAAGCATGCTTTTGTAGTTTTCCTGGGGCTGACGTGCGTCGGCCTTATCGAATAATGGCTGAAACAGTGTCATAATAAACTGGCGCGCGGGTTCTAAGCCCCCATCGACAAAAATGGCGCCTATGACGGATTCGAGAACAGCGGCGGAGCAGGAGTTGGGCAGTTTGTTCTGAGCGCTCATACCTTTACCGACTGAAAGTGAACCGGACAGGCCGAACTGGTCGGCCAGGCGACCGCAGGTACGCCGGGACACCATCATACTTTTGATTTTTGTCAGTTCGCCTTCAAGATAATTAGGGAAACGAAGGTACAACTCATGACAAATGACCAGACCGAGCACCGAATCGCCGAGAAATTCCAGCCGTTCATTGCTTTTGAGTCGATCTCCGGACACTGAGGCATGCCTCAACGCCAGGCGGAGCAATTCCGGGTCTTTGAACTGATAATCGACATCCCGCTGACACGAGTCCAGGGTAGAATCTGATGGGGTCATAGTGCATCCTGAAGAACACCAGGCCGAAGACGGAGAGGGCTTTAAGCCGCATATTTGACAAGGCCGGTATTGCCCTGACAATTAGTTGCTTGCCGGAAAATGATCCGGATAAACCTTTTTCGTCTTAGGTCAGTCATTCATAATAAAACAACATTCGTAACAAGCCCTTCATCGAAGGGACTGAACATCCATCTGTTTATTGTAATAAGAAATGCGTTTTGTGTCAAAACAATTTTTGTAACTATTCAGCCGTGTGGGTAGGTTGTTCTTTATTAGCCCCTGCTGTCAAGCATGTCCCCGCGAAGGCGGGGGCGGAGGTTCTTAAGTAGCCCGGGCCGTGCCCGCCATTTGCTATCTTTATCGAAGGAGTCGGGTGGCATGCTTTACGCATAGCTTAAGCATGGTTTGCGGTCCTATCAATTTAATTGAGGTGCCGATGAAATCGCACCATTTCTTTAGCAGGCCCGAAGGGCCGAAAGAAAGCAACCTGCAAAAAAACGGGAACGATTACAAAAAATGACTAACATAAGTTTATTATCCTTGAAGCGGATGGGGTAATAGATGTAGAATTATCCGGACATTGAATGTTCACGAAAAAACTTTTGATCAGGGACAGACTGTATGAAAGAGACATGCGTGTTGAAAATATCAGGAATTGGCTTAGTTGTTATGGCGATGGCTGTGAGCGGTGTTTTGGCCGCGGACATTGATTCGCAAACGCGGTTGGATCGGCAGCGATACATTGACATCGACCAGATCGAACCTGGTATGCGAGGTTATGGGCTGACGGTTTTTCAGGGTACCAGGCCTGAGCGGTTCGACGTGGTTGTCGTATCGACAATACGTAACACCAGTCAAACCGGCCCGAAACGCGGTGCCATCCTGGTGCGTTGTGAGGATAAGCGTTTTGACTTGGCCAAGGGTGTGCAGGGCGTGAGTGGCTCGCCGGTGTTTTTCGATGGCAGAATGGCCGGCGCTATGGCGTTCGGCTGGAAGAACGGAGAGGAGCCGCTTTATGGAGTTACGCCGATCCGGGAGATGTTGGAGGT
>DAOWIP010000209.1 GCA_030640865.1 Sedimentisphaerales bacterium
AACAATCAAAACCGCCTTACTGCTGGGGGCATTGGAAAGGGGCCTTATCAATCCTGACAAAACGGTTTTTTGTTCTCTGGGCAATAAAGATTGGCCCGGCAAACCGGATCATATCCATAACCACGGGCAAACAGGGGGACATAAGGCGATCAAATTAAGCTGCAATTATTTTTTCATTAAGCTGGGAGAGAAGTACGGCACGGAGGGGATGCTAAACTGGCTGAGATTGTGCGGCTTTAACAAACCTGTGTTGGCCCAACCGAAAAATTATAATCAGAACGGTGAATACTGGTTGTTCAGGGAAACAAGCGGTCATATTTCACCGCAAAGAGCGGAAATGTCGAATTTTTATCTTAGATTTGTCAGTATCGGGCTTAATCCCCTGAATACCTCCATTCTTCAGATTGCCGACACTATGGCCACGATAGCCCGGGACGGTCTGATGGTTCAACCGAGTATGGTCCAGACTCCGTCGGTTCCACAGCACAAAAGACGGATTGCCTCGGCCGCAAATGCAAAAGTTGTACAGGATGGGATGTGGGCGGTGATAAACGAACCTGACGGCCCCTATGGGACTGACGGTGCCTGGGAGCAGGCAGGCACCGCTTATAATGCCTTTTATGATGATTCCGGACCTCTGCTCTTGGATAACAGCCGGGTAACAGTGTATGGAAAAACGGGCACAACAGATAATTCCGTGTTTGTGTGCTATGCCAAGGCAGCGGACGGACGGTGCCTGACGGTTGCGGTAATTGTGGAGGTACAGGCCAACGGCAGTGAGGTAGCCGCCCCTCTGGCCCGCGACATCCTCCGGGTTTGCTCCGAACAGGGGTATCTTCCTGAAATAGATTAAAGCAACAGCGTCCTATAACCCGATAAAGTCCGATAAAGGTGTTTTGTGGGCAGGGTGGTAGCCATCGAGTCTTCGAGATATTGAGATATATTTATTTTCAGTCGTCCCTGCGGGACTAAAATAATATAATAACCAGCTTCCCAGCGATAAATCGCTGGGCTATTATCATTTGTCCCTACGGGACTTACATATTGACAGCCGATGGGAATCCGATGAATATAAAAACAAGACAAACCGGTTGGATAATATTTTTTTTCATTTTGGCAACAACGACTTCTCTCATAGCGGCGGATAATTCTCTGCCGGTAGTCCGCAGCCGTACTATAAATATTAATTACCAGGTAAATATTGAACCGGCGGATTTAAGCCGTATCGAGCTTTGGTACGCTCATGAGACCGAGGAAAGAACCGCCCAGCCCTGGCAGCTATACAATTACGACCTGGACAAGGTCAGTCCCATCAGGTTTGTGGCGCCCGGCGAAGGGGTGTTTCGTTTTCTGATAGTGGCGGTGGACCAAAGGGGACAAACATCCTGCCTGACGGATGGTGGCGGTATGAATATGGTAAATATCCCTGCCGAGGTTAGAGCGCAGCAGACAGTCTTTATCGATTATACTCCCCCGCAGCTTTTTTTAAGAAGTCCTCGTGGTGAAATGGAGCAGGAACACAACCAGGCGATAAAGATAAGCTGGATTGGTTTCGACACCCATTTAACCAGTTACCCAGTGCAACTTTTCTATGGCAGGCAAGTCGATGGTAATGAAATCTTCGAGTCGATTGCTACGGCGTTACCGGCGGCTGGTGAGTATCTCTGGCGGATACCAGAGCAAATCAGTGGCCCTGTAATAATCAAAGCGGTATTGACCGATATTGCCGGAAATATCGACGCAAAAACCTCCGGCTGGATTAAAAGCAAAAAGGTGAGCGTGAATTCGAGCAAAGTTACAAGTGAAGACAAAAGTGGGAATCAGGTACGGCAATCTGAAGAATCTCTTACCTCGACCGAGCAGAACAACACAGACACCAAAACGGCAAATATACAAACCCAAATCCACAGAAAGGCGGAGAGTTATTATATCCGGGGAAGTTTGTACCGCCAGAGGCACGAATGGAGCAAAGCGGCCCAGGCGTACAGCAAGGCATTGGCTATTGATGGGCAGTATCTCGAGGCCCGTTTGCGACTCGGAGATGTGTTCTATAATATGAACCAGTTTGACCAGGCGCGCCGGCAATTCGAGTTATGCCTGCGACTGCGGGACGATTCACAGGCGGCTTTATTCGGTCTGTCGCGGAGCCAGATGGCTCTAAAACAATTCGAGCAGGCCAGGGTAAATTTGGAAAAACTGTTAAAGCGGTACCACCGGAATGCCCAGGCATGGCTGATGCACGGCGATGTGGCCCAGCGGCTTGGCCTAAAGGAGATTGCTATCGGCAGTTGGCAACAGGCATGTAGAGTCGGCTCACCTCTGATTAGCAGGACCGCACAGGAACGAATAGACAATTTTTATCCTTGAGTATGAAGACCGATCTTATATACTGACACCTTATTATGGTTAAGAAAACACAACAACAAAACAACGAGAAGGTGTATCCTGTTTATGTGGTTTATGGTAAAGATCGACGACGTACCATTGATATGCTGGGGGAAATTGTTGAAAAAGTGCTTGGGGGAGCCGATCCGCAAATGGCGCTAAATGCATACGATGGGACGGAAGCAAATGTTGCCGAGGTACTCGTCGATCTGCGGACATTACCTTTTCTTTCAGAGCGGCGGGTGGTTGTGGTAAAAGACGCCGATGCGTTCGTCAGTGAATATCGTGACGAACTGGAAAAATACCTGGACAAACCCTCGGTTAGTGGGGTACTGGTAATGACGGTGGAGAGTTTTCCCGCCAATACGCGCCTGGCGAAAAAGGCCCGGCAGGTCGGCCAGGTCTTCGAATATAAACCTGTCAGGCGTGGGGAACTGGTCAGATACCTGATCGATTATGCGGCTCGGCAGCATCAGCTTCAATTGGACAACAGCACGGCGGCAATGCTCGTTGAACTGGCAGGGGACGATACCGGCCTGCTCAGTAGTGAAATTGATAAAATCGCCGCGTACATCGGCGGGGCTGCCGAAGAAAAACGCATTACCCCGGACATTGTACAAAAGTTAGTGGGAAATAATCGTCAGTACAATGTTTTCAATGTGATTGACGCAATGACGCGAGCGGCAGCGGCAGCGGCAATCAAACACCTCGATGCAATGATGAATCAGGATCGGGAAGCGGAATATTCAGCGGTGGGCGCCTTTGCCTGGCATTTCCGACGGTTGTATCGAGGCCGCGTAATGCTTGAACAGGGCCTGCGCGACCAGGCGATTACAAAAGAACTGCGGATATGGCCGCAACCGGAACAATTTATGAAACAGGTCAGGAAGATGACTATCCGTCAGGCGGCCTCAGCCCTGCGGGAGTTGATGGAAATCGACCTCGCGAGTAAAACAGGCACCGGGACGGTGCGAGCCGGGTTGGAAAAATTTATTATCCGTAATACTCGTTCCAGTTAAGTAGGGTGCGATGTATCGCACCGTTTGTACTTATTCCAGACAAAAATACAGCATGGAGGCACAACGGCAATGGTTAGCCCCTTAAACAATGGATTGGCATTCACGCGTTCTTTCTCTGATAATTGTTCGCTCACCGTCGGGGTAATATTACTGTTTGTATATTTGTCATCGGGGTGTGCTCCGTTTCCTGACTATATACATCGACCGACAATTATCAATATTCCGGATCGGCCGGACTCTTCCGCGTCGGCGGACGGTCAAAACGATGGAGCCGACCCATACAGGCAAAACAATCCCCAACAGCAGTCCGGCAATCAGGAAAATTATCGGAATGCTCATGCTCAACAAAGCGGATCGATCACCGGGCAACCTGCCGCACCAGGCCGAGAAGGACGACTCAGCCCAACGGTGATCAAAAGTGAATACGTGGTATATGATCCGGATCATCCAATGGCAGACCAGCATGGAATTGTGTATTTACAGGAGAGTTCTCCCGGCGGCAAAAGTAACTATACAATTTATGACCCGGCAAATCCCCGTGCCGACAAGTATGGAAATATTCACTTGAAGGTTCGTAATCCGAATAATTCCAAACTGCGTAGTTCTCTGCAGGAGCAGGATAGAGAACAATATCGGCAGCAGATGCGAAATACCAAAAATCAAGTGTTGAACAATCCCAATCCCGCAATGCGCAGTCAGCCCGATATGGCGCAGACTCCTCCCGATCCTGCGCGAACCATTGCGGGCATACCATACCGAAGGCCCATCGTTACCAATGTAAATATTACAGAAACCAACGATACCGACTCCGGCTTTACGGAGCTAACCGCTTCTTCACACATACCATCACAATCGGGTATGTCGCCGGAAAAAATTGCTGCGGAAAGACAAGTTCCCGGGATTCATCTTCAGAAAGATTATAATGCCCTGAAGACTTCCACTCAATCGGTCATAACCCGCAGTCCCAAAACCACCCCGGTATTCTCATCCTACCAATCTCCCCCGCCGGCAACCAGCAATATGGTCAATAGCGATCCCCGTCAATCGGTCGTTACCTCCAGGCCCAAAGCCGATCCGTTAGCCTCCCCTTATCAATCTCTTCCGACGGCAACTAATACACTCAACAGTAATCCCGGAACGTCGCCCGCGGTTGCTCCTCGTCCACTTCCAGACAACACAGTTCCCGGCAATCAGGTTAATACCGGCCGGAGACCCGCTGCCGTTAATACTATAGAGCAAACCATAGCCGATCTTGAACGCTATGTAACGTTACATCCGGACAATATGCAGACCCAGATGGCGCTACGGCTTATTTATAATGCTTATGGCAGAGACGAGAAGGCACTGGAGTGCCTGCCGACTATGTCGATGGAGAACCAGGCTCAGATGAAGGCACTGACCCAGGCGATAATTTTAGCCGCTCAGACCACCCAGGCGACGGATAAAATCAAACCTGATCTGGCCAATCAGGCCCTAAAGGCACTCAATAAAGTATGCGAAAAACTCGCTGAGAAGGCCTGCCTGACCATCAGCAATCTGAAAATATGCGGTGAAGTAACAGGATTCGGAAATTATAAAGAGATCGATAAAAAGGAGTTGGAAACCGGTCTGCCTCGGCGAATTTATGTTTATTGCGAACTACAGAATTTCAAAACGAAGCTTAACAAGCAAAACATGCACGCTACCGACTTGCACGCCGACATTACGCTGTTCGATTCCGCTTATAAACCGCAACTGCGGATTGATAAGGACGTTCCGGACACACCGGTACACAATCGTCGGCGCGATTTTTATCTGCACGGCTGGCTCGACCTGCCGAGATTGTCGCCGGGCAAATACGAAATCTTTATTAGTATCAAAGACAAGATCGCCGGCATGACCGCCCCACCGCAACGATATGAATTCGAAGTAAAAAGCCGGTAAGTCAAATATAGTGCTCACGATTGAATTTTCCCGTTAGTACGCGGGTAAGTAACCTTACGACAAAAT
>DAOWIP010000382.1 GCA_030640865.1 Sedimentisphaerales bacterium
AACATTGGTTTTGCTATTGTAATGACATCGCTTTTCATGGTTATTGGTGGTAACCAGTCCGTTACTGTATTCAGCGCGGAAATCGCGGAATTCCTGTGGGTGCCGGCACCACATCTCAACACTGCTGTTACCGGTGGAAAACCTGAAATGCACACTTTGTACCTGCCCGGCGTTTTCGATTGCCGCTGCCCAGGCCGCCTGCGGATTGTCGCATTCAGATCCAACGTAAACAAAAATCCCCAAGGCGATCACTAAAACAGCCGCGGCCGCTAACGCGGTACGCAAAGAGGAGCGCAGCCTCACGCCGGAAAACAGCGAGGAGGCTATCTCCCCGCGTGAAGCTGTTTCTGCCCTCTTGACCTTCCATTGAACTTCAGGCAACGCACCCAGTAGCCGCTCACGCAGATACTGGTGATCTTGCCCGAATTCTTTATAATATTCTGGAAGGTCATTGTTTAAGGAGATGTTCACGATGGTTTTTCCTGCAGTTTCTATGTGTTTCTATGTTTTGTCGGATTGTGTTAAATATTGTTCGATTTTCTCTCGCGCTTTAGCGAGCAGCCGATACAGCCCGCTACGTGATATATTCAATATTTTTTGTGCCTGCTCGGCGTCCTGCTCCTGCAAATAATAAACGTGTAATGCCAATCGTTCTTTTTCGCTTAATTTACTGATTGCTTCTTTTAAGTCCAGCAATCGCTCATCGGGGCTGTCTTTTTCTGTCGGTTCATCCTCATCCGGTGCCAAGCCTACCAGAATATGCCTGTCTCTAAATTTGCCCCGCCGGTATTCCCTGCAGACGTTTCTGGTAATACTTACCAGCCAGGCTCCAAACCGATCCGGATCATTTAGCTTATCCAGTTTGCTGTAGGCTCTTAAAAACACCTCCTGGGCCAAATCCTGCGCCTGGCCCAAATCTTTTGTTGTGTCGTTGCAGATGGCCCGTACCAGCCGGGCGTATCTGTCATACAACCCACTGAAGGCCGTTTTATCGCCCTTGAGGGTTTCGAGGACCAAGGTCGCATCCGCAACAGTCAAACTACCACCTTCCAGCCGGGACTTATCAAAAGATAATATTACTCGGCCCTCATAATAGTAGTGGCCGAATCCCGAAAACAAGTCCCAGAAAAGTTGGGAAAATTACAATATTTAGTAGCCCCCGATGTAAAAACAGGGGGTAAAATTGCGATAAAACGCGTTTTTTAGCGTTTTTGGGCGACCACATAGGCTCGCCCCTACTTTGTATAAGCTACGCGTAAAGCATGCCACCCGTTGAACCATCCACCTCGAAGACTCGGTGGTTGCCACCCAACGCCGTCCAGCTATACACTTATCAAATATATTTTTGGGCCGCCCAAATTAGCCAACGGTTCCTTTCAAGACTTACACTACTCATATTATCTTGACATTCGTGTAATGAGAATTATATAATGAATCTATTAGTTGATGCCAGCGTCAAAAGTTTAGCTCGACCGTGATATCGGACTGGGATCGTAATTTTAGTGGTCGTTCGGCACTTTTGGCGGAGACATCTATAAGTTATGTTCGTATTTTTTGTAAAAGCACTTGAGTGTTGGTTTGTCGTAACCATTGGAGAATAAAAGAAACAGCCTTAAAGTAGCCTCGGAAACCGCCCTGTTGGTTAGTGTAATCCTTCCAGGCGGTTCCGTAGATGCTCATCAGTCGTTAAATGAGCTTGAATCGCTTGTCCGGTCTGCCGGCGCAGGGGTAGTCGGTTATGTCTGCCAGAAGCGGTCCCGGGTCAATCCCGCTCTTTATGTCGGCAGGGGCAAGGCTGAGCAGATCGCCCAGCGGGCCGAGCAGTACGATGCCGATGTGGTAATTTTCGACAATAACCTTTCGCCTGCCCAGATTCGGGAACTGGAAAAGATTATTCACTGTAAAGTCCTGGACCGCAGTGAGTTAATTCTGGACATATTCGCTTCGCGTGCCCGTACCGCCGAGTCCAGACTCCAGGTGGAACTGGCCCAGTTGGAATATACATACCCACGTCTGACCCGTATGTGGACTCACCTTGATACCGTGGTGGGTGGTGCCGCTGGGGGAGCCGCGGCAGCAGTTGGAGGAATCGGTACTCGCGGACCCGGCGAAAGCCAGCTCGAAATCGACCGCCGGCTGGTGCAGAAACGCATTGCTTCTCTGCGTCGGCAGATTCAGCAGATAGACAAGCGTAAAACCCGACAGGTAAAGTCCCGCAGTCAACATTTTACCGTCTCGCTCGTTGGCTATACCAACGCCGGCAAAAGTACGCTGCTGAACATGCTGACCGGTTCACAGGCATTTGTCGCTGATCAACTATTTGCTACGCTTGATACCAAGACCACCCGCTGGAAGCTGAATCGTGATCTCTATGTATTGCTTAGCGATACTATTGGTTTCGTTCGGGATTTGCCTCACAATCTAATCGCTTCTTTTCACGCCACGCTTGAAGAGGCTATCCACGCCGATCTGCTGCTGCACGTGGTGGACGTTTCGCATCCACAAGCCGATCTGCAGATCAAGGCTGTTCACAATGTGCTGACGGAGTTGGGCTGTGATAAAAAGGATATTCTACTGGTACTGAATAAGACCGATCAATGCGATTCGACTGTTCGCCGTGATACGTTTATGACGCTTTATCCCAAAGCCGTTGCCATTTCCGCCCGTACCGGCGTGGGCATTGATCGGCTCATCGAGGTGGTTAGTGCCCGCGTTACCGGCGAGAATGTACGCTTGCGGGTTACGTGCACTCAGCAGGACGGCCGGGTGGCCGGCTTTCTTCGTGCCAATGGCACCCTTATCTCTGAGGAATATCTTGATTCCCAGGTTATTCTGGAGGCATGGCTCGGCCGCAGGCAACTACCCGGCCTGCAACGACTAAAACCCTCCTCCTGCCGGATAATCAATCCCTCGAAGGCATAAATTTATTATAGCAGGTGTGCAATACGCACCTTACGCTTGCCCAATCGTATTATCTGAACTCAATCCAGGCGTCGCGAAAGTATTTAATAGTGTCCCAGGGAGTTTCTATTGCGGTGTTACAACTGGCCGAGAGCATAAAGCGATGTTTATATGGCTGCATTTTGCGGAAAAGTTGTTCGATGTAATCGAAAATCTGTTTTTTTGTCGTCAGATTTGTGGTTTCCGATGCGCTTATGCCGCCTGTAATAATGAATCGGTCGGTGGTCAATTCCATCACCTCATCCAGTTCCACGTCTCCCAGCGGAGGGTAGGCAACACCTTCAAGGCCGTCCACACCCAGCGATGAGATGAGCTTGAGGTTATCCTTTTGTTGGCCGCAGGCATGAATAAAGAAATTCGAGCCGTGCGAATGACAGACGTCGGCGGCCTTTTCGTAGAAAGACGCACTGTATTTTTCGACTTGATTAGGCGGATGGAACATTGTGTCCAGGTTGTCCATGCTCATCATGGCCGGCACACCCGCCGCGGCTATTTGCTCGACCAGATCAAGTTGTGCCTGCTCATGTATGCCGAGCAGCTCCATAACACGGTCTGGATGGTCCATCAAAAGGTATGTTGTGTCGATTGGTCCCATGGCAAAATGCAGCATTTTAAGGGGGCTGTACAGTTCACCAGCCACGACCACACCATCAGGTCCGATTTTCCTTTGTTCCGCGGCGTAGTTTTCAGTTGAGAACTCCCATTGCTGGTCAAGCAGCAATTGCTCAAACGCATCGAGTTGGGACTCGTAATCGTTTATTAGGAACTCTTCCTGGACCAGAGTAGAGTTTTCAAAAACATAGCGTAAGCGTTCGGTGAGTGTGCCACGGCTGGTATGGTATGTTTTGGTAAATATCCTGTCTTTACCGTCCTGCCGCTCCTCCGCGGAAACATCAATAGAACTAAAAACACACTTGGCAAGCCCGCCAAACCAACATCGCTGCTGATCGCAGTAGATGTTTCTGCTGAACACATCCAGTTGTAAATACTTGATCATGTCCAGTTGTGTGCGGCAATCGGCGATTTCAGGCGGCAGTTTATTATGATACTTATGATGGGCGAACCACTGCCAGAAATTGGGGGCGAACACTAAACGTCGCGGCGTCTGCCTTTGAAGAACCGACTTGACATCCGATGATATTTCTGTGGTGTTCATAGTTACACTAAATCTCCCTCAATTAAGACATCACCGGCGAATTGCTCAATACTTACATTTTTCAACCGAGCTATAGTATCAGTAAAGGTGATCGCAGGTACATTTTTGTCGCCTATGATAACAGGTGCGATATAGACCATTATTCTGTCGGCCAACTCTTGTTGCCGGAACGTTTTTAATATTGTTGCCCCACCTTCAACCAACACATCAGTAACTCCCAGTTGGCCCAGGTCTTTCAGTACCGCTTTTGGGTCGAGCCGACCATCTTTTTCCGGTGCCGCTCTGACTTGGCAGTCGCATTCATCCAGGGCATCGATTTTTTGCCACTGCTGATCGATAGTCCTTTGCAGGGTGTAGATTTCCAGCGGTGCTTTATTGACAGTTCGAACTAATTGGCTTTCGAGTGGAATGCGTAAATGACTGTCGAGCACTACTCGCCGCGGCTGCCATGAGCTTTTTCCAAACCGCACGGTCAGTAGCGGATCGTCCGCCAGTACTGTTCCGATGCCTACTAAAACAGCACCGCAACGGCTGCGAACGCCGTGCACATGCCGCCGTGCCTTTTCATTTGTTATCCATCGCTGTTTTGCCTTGGCAGGCCAGGCGAGTTTACCGTCGATGCTCTGTGCCCATTTGAGAGTTACAAACGGCAAACCGGTTTTTTGCAGTTTGAAGAAGCCGGTATTCAGCCGGCGAGCCTCCTTTTCACAGCAGCCCATTTTTACTTCAATGCCCTGTTCGGTAAGCCACTTTGCCCCATTGCCGGCGACCAGTTCGCATTCATCCAACGTAGCGATTTCCACACAATAGATACCGGCTTGTTGAATTGCCTCGGTACAGGGCGGTGTTTTACCGTGATGGCAGCACGGCTCCAGGGTTACGAACATTGTCGCCCCGGCTGGGTCATTGCCTTTTTTACGGCAGCTTTTAATCGCCTCCACCTCCGCGTGCGGACCGCCGAATCGCTTATGATAACCCGAACCGATTACCCTGTTTTCTTTGACGATTACCGCTCCGACCCGCGGGTTGGGCGCCACTTTGCCCGCCCCCTTTTCTGCCAGCCGCAACGCCTGTCGCATATATTTTGACCGCTGTTTCTCGTCCATGCTCATATTATACTCTTTGCCTACCGGTTTTAAAAGAGTTTTTAGCCTTGTTATTAAATGGGATTCTTTTTACAATCCACACTGGTCTAATGTTATAACGCAATTGATTATTTTTAGGAGTATCGATAATGCACATTACGAATATCTTGGCCGAGGCCGCCTCCAAAGTCATTGACCACACTGATAAGATTGACAAAATTTATGAATTGATGACCAACACACTGGGCTTCAAGTTTATGTTGGGCCTGATGATTATAACCGCCGTTCTTTGTGTTGTGATTTTTCAGCGGCAGAAGAAGATTGCCCAAAACCAGGTTGACCTGGCAAAGGTAATGGAGCGACTGCTCGAAAAAAAATAGCCCTGACTAATTCGTATTTGTTGCGGAAGGCGAAAAAGCTGTGCTGTGCCACGGCCATTTTGGCCGTGCTTATGCGGCAGAATGCTAATCAGGAAAAAGTACGAAAGTACACTAATTTATATCGATATGGTAATTGATCCGCTTCGTTCCCTTGGGATCATATAGTCCGATTCTGATAATCTGGCCCAGCCATTTTTCCGCGTCCCGGATCAGATAGCTTTTCGTTACCGTAGCCCCCGGCTGCAGGCGTGCGATAGCCCGTTCCATCCGGTCCTGGTCGGGCAAATCCACGAAACTGTTCAGGCTTATCTCCTTGTCCGAATCGTTGGTTACCACCTGGTTAATCAGTAAATCGCTTTGGTTGACCCGCCTGGTGAAAATACTCACATCCACTCCGAACAGCCGGATTTCAAATGGGATTGAGGTCCTGATGTTATAGTTCCTGTCTGCGTCGATATTGATAAGGGCATCTATATTTTTCCGACCGCCAAGCTCGCTACTGGGAAATTTCAGGGTGATTTCCTGCTCGAACTTCTGTTGAGGGCGCAGAATAAAATTTAACATCGGCGGGTCCACCAGCCAATTTCGCTGACGCCGTTCGTCTATGATAAAACGGAGACTCCCCGATATGGTGGTGTTAAAGGGATTAACAAACTTCAGCCGCAGCCGCTGTCGCGAAATACTGGCGTCGATAACTTTTGGCGACAGTTCCAGATTGGCCCGCAGCATAGCGATTCGGCTGTCCACGTTGCTCAGAATGACCGGCCACTGGGTCAGCCTTAGTTGGCTTATCCCATTATGGCTCGGCAGTTTTGTCCGGTTGCCGAAGATGTCAATCATAGTAGGTGCTTCGCCTAAGTAAAGCTGGGCCTGGACTGGTTCTTTGCCGCTTTGCGGATCGTAGCGGGCGTTCCAGGTAAAAAGGCACCCCTGCCCGTCACGGTCGAAGATCAACGCAGGCATTCCTGGGGCAATATCAAACTGACCCACGTAACGCGTCGAGCCTAACTCATCTGCCAGAGTCCGAAATACCGGATAGAGTTCGGTCGGCTCGGTTACCATCCGGGCGTTGTATTTTCTTTGCTGCCAGGGATGTTTAATGAAAATGGCCTGGGCACCACCCTTTTTGGCATACGCGATACGTTTGACAAAATCGATCAGTAATTGTTCACGGTCGTATTTGTCGGCATCGAGATGTTCGATAGTTACCCAAATATGTTCCAATCCTCTATTCCGGCCATCCTCAAGGTAGGCTGGTATCTCTCGCGGCGATATCGACGATGGAATCCGCAACGACACATGGTCTGTCCCGATCTGATCGCGTTTGACCTCGTACATACAATTCAACGGGACAGCAAGCACCGTGTTGCTGACCAGTTTGTCGAACTCCTGCCGCATGGTATCGATTACTGGTCGTATCCGCGGATCCCACACCTGTTTTTCCTGAAAATCGCCTCCGATCTGCCAGCAGGGAACCTGTCGGGCGTATTGAGCCAGCATAAATGCCACCTGTGGCCGCCAGAACTGCACATCCTGGCTCAGAACGTCTAACAGGCTCCGCCGCCCGACATCCATCTTGAGTGCCAGTTCGTCCGGCACCTCGTGAAACGTCGCTACTACCTCGATTTTCTGTTTTTGCAGATTGATTAGTTTCCGATCGAAGTTCTCTTCCGAAAATATCGCTCCCCCTGTCTCTGCCTGCCGTCGCCACACGGGTAGCTTCAGCAACTTGGCATTCAGCATTCGCGTCATGTTGATGGCGGTATTCCAGTTACCTCCCTTCTCATCCATCATAATCACACCAAAGCCCTGACCTCTTCCAGCCGGACCACCGTTTGGTTCTGCCAGTTTCGCGAACGTTAATTGTCTTGTTGCCACCAGCGTATCTGCCGACAAAATCTCAAGTTTGGCTTTATAAAGCCCTGCCGCCAGGTCGCCCAGTACGGTAGGCTTTGTATCTGCTTCCACACCGGACAATACCCATGCTTTAGTCAGAATCTCTTTGCCGTCTGAACTTTGTACGGTTAAATGCACCTGATAGTCTAATGAGCCGACGCCTTCCACTTCCACCTGGAGTTGAGCCGTCTCGTTGCAGGCGAATATATTACTGGGCCGATCCGTGCGCAGAACCACACGCGGTAGTTGATATATTGTGATGTCATCGAACCACGCCAATGCCCTGACATCTTTCTGGAAAACCCGTGTTCGCTCCTGCTCTTGACGGTCCCACTGGGGTTCCTGCAGCAACCAGAGACTCAGCGTAATAAACCGTGCTTCCGGGAAATTACCCGGCACATAGACCTCCAACCGTGTCCAGCCGTCCTCGGCCTGATCGAACTGGCTGATTAGTTTTGAGTTGTACAGACTGCCCGGTATAAGGCGGCCAACTCGGTCGGTTAGTGCACAACTGAGCTGGGCACGGCAGTTCTCGGCGTCTTCCAGATGGACATAGGCGGTAATCTGAAAATCACTGCCCGGTTTCGCCCGAATCCGCCGTTTGTCATATTCAAATCCCAAACTACCGCCGTCTGGAACAAGTTTGAAGCTATAGGAACCGCTGCGGTGATGCCTGGTATCTAATTCGCCTTTTGAGTAGTGTG
>DAOWIP010000023.1 GCA_030640865.1 Sedimentisphaerales bacterium
GGTCACATTCACGCCCATCTACCGCGAAAAGTCCGACATGGACATCACCAAAGGCGCCGGATAACCTGGACTGGGTACTTTTTCTTAAAACAGACGCCAGCGTCAAAAGTACTTTGCCCTCTTGATTTTGGAGCGTGGGGGCTGTTTTTGCACCGTTTTTCGGACTTTTGGCGGTTGCATCAAAACAGGGGTTTAGCTAAATGGCGATTAGGCATATTTTTTTGAAAATATCAATTAAAACCGTATTTTTCGATAAGATAATAAGTTCTTGATACTAATATGGTTACGAGATTAGTAAAGAAATTTCCAAAGCCAAATTTCTTTACTGACGTTGCATGCTTTTTTTGGAGAGACCAGCTATCAGGCATATACCTACCTATTTTGCCTGACCGTTACAAATCAACTTTCCTCAAAGGGTTAATGACTTCGCATATCCGGCCCTGTAGCCTCGAAGACGAAATAATATCGCGATTAAGCAGAAAAATATCTCTTCCGACGATTTTTCATGCCTGCTGGAGAAGAAATTACTTGACCTTTCCGGCTATCTGCTTTACAATGAATATGTTGGAGGAAGAAAACGATATGTAATACGATAATAACCTTGTATTACCTGAATGGCTGTTTTTCACCCCCCAGATGGATGATTCAAGGCGTAATTAAGTAGTAACCTTTGTTTTTTGCACAATCATCCACTTACCAGTACGTTTAATCATTATAAGGAGCAAGGACTTGAGTACTCTAACGAAAGTATTCGCGGTGTTAGTGTCATTCCTGGCGATTTTTGTCTGCGGCGTCGTGGTAACCTTTATTACGAATACCCATGATTGGAAAACCGGGTATGACGAACGGGAAATGATCGCTAACGCTGCCCAGATTCAGGCCCTGGCCGCCGAAATGGACAGGACAAAATCCATGCAGCGTAACCAGTTGTACCTGCAGAGGATACAGGACGGCATTGCCGCCGTACAACAAATCAACAGTGAATTGTCACGGCAGTTGGCAACCGAGAAACAAGCCGCCACCGACAAGTCCAGCCAGGCTGAAACGGCTGTCCAGACCGTCAAAGCCCTGCGGGAGACAATTCAGAATATGTACGACGCTCAACTCGAACTGCAGAAAGCACTCGATGAAGACCGTGCCAGGATGATCGCGTCCCAGACGCAGATGATCGATCTGGCCCGGCAACTCAACAGTCTGCGAGTCGAAAACGACCAGGTGAAAACAAAGTGGAAACGTGAGATCGAAAAGAATTACCAACTGGAAGAAGAAAACGCGGTACTACAGCAAAGAGTCGAAAAAGTTACCGTTAGCTCAACGGAATTTCGACCGGATGGCCGCGTCTCACTGACTACACCAGTAAGAGTCGGAGTACCCATTCGTGGTGAAATCACAGAGGTACGCGGCGAAAAAGTGGCTATCTCGGTGGGCAGCTCCTCCGGAGTTCGTAATAATATGACGTTTTTGGTTACCAGAGCCGATAAATTTCTGGGCAATATGAAAATCATCCATGTCGATCCGAGCGCTTCAGTGGGAGAACTGGACAACCAACAAGGCGCCATTGTAAAAGGCGATAAAGTAACAACCGGATTTGACTGATTCCATGTTGACGACAGCTAAAACCACTGGGTATGGTATTTTTACCCGGAACAAGTTATAAAGGTGAGAAGATGCCGCCGGAAACCAAAAAAACAAAGAAATCAAAGGTCAAAAGCGATAACGACGTCTATACCGCGATGCTGGGGTTGACCGTGCTGGTGCTGGGCGCAACAACGGTAGTGGTGTGCCTGCGGAGCCTGGAGTTGTTCGATTCCATCTTCGCGCTGACTTATTAACCGGACTTTTGCTAAACGGCAATTAGGCGCACCTAAGTGTCATTTTGCAAAACTCTTGTTATTATACGCACCGCGTATTGGAATTCCCGCGAGCGAAACCGTAACATTTTGTCGTAAGGTGGGATTAAGGCTGTTGCTGAAGGTATTGTCGTATGGCGTGGGCTATATCATGGCCAAATGCGCGAGCAGACTCGGCAGTTACAACAGTTCCGTCAGCGGTGGCGTATGGGAACTCAAGAGTAATCGGCACAAGCACTCCCGGCAACGTGCTGCTCCAACCACGATTCATTGCGGGCGATGGAGCTGAATATATGTTGTTCGCGACATAATAGGGCAATGGTCCGTTCCGCCCCAGCTCAAGAATATTGCAGAAATCCATGCAGTTCTGTCGGAATGGATCTGTATCGTCAACATAAAAATAGATGTGCGCATCGTTTTTAGAAGGGCTGTGCATATCTAATGTAAGGCGCAGCTTGCCGTTCGACCAGGTTGGAACAAATTCCCTTATCGCAGCTACCGATGGGTAAATACTTTCGCCGACGTAATCGCGGTTATGGTCATGAGGCAAGCGGCCCTTGCCCTGATCCCCATCCTCGACGCCGTCCTTGTCCATAAATGGAATCGCTAACACCTCAACATTCTGGCGGAACCATTGGCCGTCATTAGTGTCAGCGAGAATCTCTTCGAGTATTCCCTCAAGAACGTAGCTGGCCGTTGTTTCACAACTGTGGTGACGGCAGGTCAACTGGACACGATATGTCGGTTCGCCGTCCAGCTTACCGAGGAAAAGACGCCTAACTGAGCGGCCCTTACGTGTCAGGCAGTGCTCCTCAATAAACAAGTTCGGATCACCGGCGTGCCGATCGAGAAACTGCACCAGGTCCGATTCCTGATATGGTATAGTAAAGCAGAACTGTACCTCTTCGTCGCCCTGGGCAAAGGTATAATTGAAATACGGCCCTCCAGTTGCTCCCATCCAAGACCATGTCTCACCCAAATCAGTGCTTACCGCCGGGCCGCGCAGACCAATGGGGTTGCCATTGGTGAATTGGAAGGCCAGAGTACGTCCCTCCGCGCCCCAGACGCGGAAGTTCCAGTAGAACCACCAATACCCCGTGTCGCGGATGTCCTGCTGAACATAAATAGTGTCGCCGATTACCTGATCGACCAGAATATTTCCGCCAGGGTAATTTATGTCGATTCCGGCTTTGCCATCGCAATTCGGGTTATCAGCGTCATTACAAGTCAGCCAGCTCTCGACAAAGTCCGCAAAATCCTCAATATCCACATAACCGTCATAAGTCAGATCGATGGAGTCGCTGCTGGTGAACCATTCGGCCGACAAAAAGGCGAAGTCCTCAATGTCTATGTAGCAATCCCAGTTAAAGTCCCCACGTATCCTAAAGTCGCATTTCCGGTTTGTCGCGAAGCTCCAGACACTGCCTTTCCACGGGCTGTTGTCGTTGGCGTCATTGACCTCATCAATCCGCCAGTAATAAGTCCTGCCTAATTCAAGACCGCTCGGACTATACCAGACATCATAAAGGTTTCGCGAGCCTTTGTATTCACTCGAAGAGTCATTGGCATCGCCGACAGCGATTTGGTCAGTGCCGAAGTACACATCGTGCGTAACCGCATCAACTCCCGGTGTCCATCTGAGAATCACATCTTTATCTTTATCAACGTTTTTGGCATTATCTGGTGGGCTGGGGTTTCCTGCGTAGTTAGAGAGGAATACGGCGAAGAACTGCACCTCACTCAGGCCTACCGCCCCGTCAGTCGTGGCACCGTGATTACTGTTGACCTTAAAGGCCACCCAATTTGCCGTAATCCCGGCTAAGTGGACCTCGTCGGGCATGCTGTAGGCCGCGTTAGTTCCGTAATCACTCCGCCCCGACGCCTTTGTGAACGTCTGGCTGCCCGCTGTGCCGATGAGTGTCCAATTACACGGATCATCAACCGGATTACCAGGATCACTGATTGCGTTCGAGAAGTAAATGTCGGCCTGGTTGACACCGCGATCTACATATCCGGCCCAGTTAAAGTTCCAGACCTTCATGTGGTCCAATTCGTAACTGTTCCCCAAATCGACCCTGAACCATTCGTTCACAATAGCCTTATCAGTGTTCCACATCTTCCCATTAGCCATGTCCGAGTCGTGCGCGTCGCCGTTCAGGCCGGCGCCGTTGACGGCATATTGGGGCAAGCGTGTGCCGTCACCATACGTTGTTACGCTCGATGCGATGGCCGTGAGGTTGCCAGGGTTAATCATATCCACCTGAAAAGGCTCGGCGACAGCATTATAGATCGCGTCAATCTCGGCCTGCGACAGAGCATAATCATAGATGCGGAGATCATCGAGCAGGCCGTCATCCACACTCGGATTACCATAGTATCTTGATGTGTCCAAATCGCATCGGGCGCCAAGATAAATGCTGGTGGCTGGATTAAACGCTCCTTTAAGGCCGACATTGGCAGTCGCCAACTCGCCGTCAATGTAAATTGAGGTGCCGTCAACTGATGAAAGTGTGATGGCATACATATGCCAAATGCCGTCCGCCAGAGTTGCTGAAGGTGTCGTGCCATACCAACTGGAACCGTCATCAAGTACCAGCTTCGTTCTTAGTTTTCCGGCAATATCAGTTTGACTATGATTGGATTCTATAAAATATACATTAAGACTGTTGTTCAAGCTAATATTGCCGTGGCTGAACAGATACTGACAACTGGCCCCGGTAATATCATCTATCCTGAACCAGAAACAGAGACTAAACTCATCGGAAGCATTGGTGTATTCGAAGTCCGTGGTGGTTATGTAGTCGTCAACCTCGTCAAAACTGAGCGCCCCGTCGAATTTACCCCCACTCGGCCGCCAGACCGGACCATTGTGCAATGTGGCGTTGTTACCGCCGGTACTGTTGTAGGCGGTGGAGCCGGAGGTCTCATCCAATTTCCAGTGGCCCACCAAACCCGCACTGACATCCGCATAGGCGACAGCCGATAATATAACCATCACCAAAACAATACATTTCCTCATTTTACTTTCCATCTTTTGCCTTCTTATAACAATCTGTTGTCAGGAACAGAACTCCTTGCTTTTCATTTGTTCACTTAATCGCACGCGTGAAAACCCTATAATTGTTTGCAACACAAACAGTTACAATCTCATCTGTCGTTGCAGGTGTTGCTGTAGTATTAAAGAATAACTTACAATCGGCGCTGACATTCTACCAGATTTCTGTGATCAAGTCAAGATCGCAGAGACTGCATCCGGTTGATTCAAATGAAACAGTGGCAACGGTGTGCCTGCGGAGCCTGGAGTTATTCGATTCCATCTTCACACTAACGTATTAACAGCGATAACGCGCGGGTCAAAGCCTCACCCTACGATTTTTTGAGCTATGCTCAAAAAATAGAGCAGGTGAGTAGTAGATAGCTGAACAGTTGAAGGATAAGCTTACGCTAATAATTGAGATTAAAACTTCAAAATACCCATTCACCTGCGGTCTCCTGTTCAACTGATCCACTGTTCAAAATAAGTAAAACACCCCTACCGGCTATTTGTATTTTTAGAGCCCTTTCCTGGCAATGTCGGCAATCCATTGAGCTACTCGCGGGCTGGGCAAAAGACCATCTCCGGCAGTAACAATTTCTTTTCCCGCAAGAGGATTTTCCATACCGGGCATAGCGCCTCTTGAAAAGTTTTTCATATATCGCTGGTGCATCTTGTCCACACCCATCGAAAGATAACAACCGACAAGGAGTACGCGTTTGCGGTGTTCGGCTGCTTCGGCGATAACGCCGAGGGCCTGGCCGTAGCTTTGGCCGACATGCACAAAGGCCCAGTCGCCATAACTGATACCAGTCTTGCCGCAAATGTGAGTAACGGTTCTTTTCATCAGCTTCGTCCACAAAGGACCGGTGTACTCATCGCCGTGCGCCAAAACGATAACCGCTTCCTCGTCAGGTTTTTTACTCAGTTCCTTAACGCGAGCCAACAAAACATCCGTAATAAGAGAGCCTTTATTCAGTGTGGGCGTAAGAGTAACAGGTAATTTACTGTTGACGATAGTGGCGCCCTCCTCTTTCAGTTCACGTTCCATATCTTCATCACTGTACAGTCCCAAAAGAGCCGGGATGTCCCAGTGCGAATGCGAAGACGGGGCAATTAGAAGCCGGACGGCAATAACACGGTCGCAGCCGGCTTTTTCAAGTGCCGCAACGCCGTCAGCCACGCTCGGCCGAGCAAATTCCATAAAACAGACC
>DAOWIP010000453.1 GCA_030640865.1 Sedimentisphaerales bacterium
GGGCGGTAAAAAACGGTAGGTCGCGTCGCGATGCACGTTTCGGATCGACTTTGTCGGGTCTGTTGAGCAATCCCATCAGCAGGTCTTTCAGACCGGAACGGCCCTGCGTCGGTTCGGTTCCTGTATTTATGCGTATCGGGACCAACCCGCGATTACTCAACTCGGCCTGCACCTGCGTTACATCATCCACCATAAGGGTGTCTGTAACAATGCTACCGGTATTATTTAATGCCTGATATTCAATAATCATAATATTTATAAGTTGGACGCCAGCGTCAAAAGTATTTTGCCCCCTCGATTTTGGAGCGTTGGCTTTGTTTTTGCAACGTTTTTCGCACTTTTGGCGGTTACATCAAGTTGGAGTTTTCCGCTATCATTTCTTTTTCTTTATTAGCGGAACTTTCTTCGATAAAACAGGCCCTCATCATTTCTTCGATACTGGTAAGGCCCTTTTCGACACAACGTATGCCCTCCGCCTTCAGGTCGTGCCAGTTGCCCTGCATCAGGTGCTTTTTAATCTCGGCGGCAGAGGGTCGAGTGAGGATAAGGTCCCGCAATTGAGCGTTCATCTCGAGCACTTCACAAAGTGCCCGACGGCCTTTGAATCCACTGTCGTGGCAAAGTGCGCAGCCTTCGCCGCGGTGAAAGGCCCGATGACTGGGTCCGTCCCAGCCGATGTCATGCAGGACAGATTCTTCCGGGAAATACGTGGTTTTGCACTTGGGACAAATAGTACGAATCAGCCGCTGGGCGACAACACCCACCAGGCATGAAGCAAGCAGATAGGACTCGATGCCCATATTTATCATTCGAGTAACGGCACCCGGACTGTCGTTGGTATGGAGCGTGCTCAGGACAAGATGACCGGTCAGGGCAGCTTGGACAGCAACCTTCGCGGCTTCCTCGTCCCGAATTTCACCTACCATGATAATATCAGGGTCCTGGCGGAGTACCGAACGCAAAGTACGGGCAAAAGTCAGCCCCATGGCCTCGTGTACCTGGATTTGGTTGACCAGTTCAAGCTGGTACTCGACGGGGTCCTCAATAGTAATGATATTTCGCTCTTTGTTGCGAAGCAGATCGAGGGCCGAGTATAGTGTTGTGGTTTTGCCGCTGCCGGTCGGGCCGGTAACAAGGAACAAACCATAAGGCTTGCTGAGCATCCGCTTAAGGGCCAGTACCATACCGTGTTCGTAACCGAGCAGGTCGAGTTTCAACTGCAGATTGCTCTTGTCCAATACCCGCATAACTATCTTTTCACCCAGAATAGTGGGCATAGACGAGATACGCAGGTCAATTTCACGGCCTTCCACCATAACGTGAATACGACCCTCCTGCGGAACACGCCTTTCGGCAATGTCCATCCGGCTAACAACTTTGATGCGGGAAATTATAGCGGCATGCCATTCACGCGGCGGCGTCATAAGATCGTGCAGAATACCGTCAATTCTATAGCGAATATGGACACAATGCTTATCGGGTTCTATATGGATGTCGGAGGCGCCTTCCTTAACGGCTTGCTGAATGCTCATATTGACCAGGTTGACCACCGGGCTGCCGTCGATCATTTCCGAGAGGTCAACTATACTGTCCTCGTCGATGGCCTCTTTTTCAACAACTTCCACGCTGGCGTCTTCGAGAGAAGCGACAAATGAATCGATTTTGATATTCTGTACGTAGTATTTTTTTATAAACTCCCTGATATTAGCTTCCAGGGCAATAACCGGTTGAATACACAGGCCCGTCGTTCGTTCCAGATCGTCCACCACCAGCAGGGCCTGCGGTTCAGCCATAGCAAGGGTAAGGGTGTCTGCGACCTTGAACATAGGAATAATCAAATGTTTTTCGGCTACATCCTTGTCGATGGTATCAACGATAAGCGGATCGATCAGGCCCACTCGCAGTTGCGCAGCCGGCAGCCCCAACCTCTGCGAAAGACATTCCAATACTACCGTTTCGGAAATGACCTTCTGTTCGACGAGCAGTTCGCCGAGCTTCTTACCGCTGGATTTCTGCCGGGTCAGGACAGCGTTAAGCTGTTCATCGGTGAGGTGCCCTTCCTGCACAAGCATTTGTCCAATTCTGATGGTCTGGGATAACAGTTTCATACGAAACTCCGCACAGCAGCGGCTGTATCGGGATAAATTTCCAAGCGGTGGGAGAGTCTGGTAAGATTAAATATTTTCCGTACCAGTTCGCTCATACCGCATAATTTCAAACGCAAACCATGTTCGCCCAATTGTTGGTGATAGCGGTTGATAAGTTCCAGGCCGGCACTGTCAATACAGCCTGACTCGGTCATATTAATTACGATACGCCTGGTCCAGTCCCTCACAAGGATATTAAGAGACTTATCCAGTTCATCCAACTCACCGGCCAGTAGCGGGCCGAGCGGCTTGAGTATCGTGACGGCGCCTTCGTTGTTGGTTATAACCTTCATTGTTTTTTACATAATTTTTATAAAAGTTCAGCACCAGCCCCTGCTGTTAAGCAGGGGTATTAGCCCCCGATTTCATATCGGGGGTTCTTAAGTAGGGCGGGCCGTGCCCGCCATTTATTCTTAAGTCTTGTAGGGTGGGGCTTTGACCCACGCGTTCACTAATTAGAAATAACTGCCGATTCAGTATATTCTTTCAGAATAATCTTATGCGTTTGGTCTTGTTTGTTCGGCCCGCGAGTGAACAGGCGGCGGTACATTTTTTCGAGCATCTTTCCAAAACTGTCGGAAAAACTCTTTTGATCCGTGAGCGTCCACTGTATATCCACACCCATAACGTCCAGCGTCTTAACAGCCGGGTCCTGGTTCATTTCCACAGCGAGGCGTTCAGTAACAGCCTGCATAATCGAGTGGGCCAGGAACTCATCGGTGCGTGGCAGCAGAACAGCGAATACATCGTCGGCCATTCTGGCAAGCAAAAAATCCTCACTTTTGCCGGCGAGAATTTTATTGAGACAACGGCCGAACAATCCCGCAAGCCGGCTCCACTGCTGCGAATGTTGAGTGAACATACTTCGGAAACCACGCATAGTAATAACCACAACGGAGAACCGTTCATCCCGCTCGCGACACTGTTGAGCCAGGTTTTGTCCCTGTCGCAGGAACACCTCGCTCCGCAACATACCACTGTCGTGGTCGTGCTCAATCGACCACTGACGTTGGTTGGTCGCCTGCAGGTGATTCCAGAACAGATTGATTAATTTGACCGCTATGGGAAAACCGTCCTTTATGTTATTTTTTCGATGTCCGAGACTGCCTTGGGGTTTATTACTGAATTCAACATTGATTAGCAGTGGTTGCCCATATTCGCGATACAAGGGGATACAGGCATGACAAATTAAAGAACGAGTATTATTCCGTCCATTGTCCGGGTAACGTCCGTGAGCACCTGGGGCAAGAAACGCAATGCCTGACTCGAGCGATTCGATTATTTCCGGAACATTCAGGGGTAATCGACAAGGGGACCGGGTTTCCGGCAATTCCAACAACGCGGCAGAAGGACAAGCATCTCTTTTCAGGGTGGGTTTGATTACGCATTCAATCAGGTTTTGACGCTCTTGGTCGGGACACCACAGGGAGATACCACAAGGCCCCAGAGTATGATTAAGTACCTTTTCAGCCAAACGGGTAAAACACTGGTAGCGGTAAAGCAGTTCGTGGCTGCCCTGCATCAGGCACAGTTCGTCGAGTATGCCTGGCACATAAATAGCGGCATCGGAATTTGGTTGGGAATCGGATACACGATGAGCATTTGAATCACAATGGGATTCGTCAGCCTCGGTCATCTGCGAGGGTTGGATTTCAACACACCGATTGCCGGCTTTTTTTGAGGCTATGCCCAGGGTATATCCCGCCAGCGCCCCAGCTCCGATCAGCAGACAAACAATCAGCCGGTCAAGCGAGACGCCCATCAGACCGAAGGCAACCACAATCACCAGTGCGCCAACGGCGAAACCGGCAAAGTGCAATATCGAATTTTGCCCTGTTTTATCCATTTATTTTATCTGTTACTTTAATTAGTTCCTGTTGCGGAAGATGAGATAAAGTGTGCCGCGGCCATCTTGGCCGTGTTTTATTACGTTCTTTACGTGGTTTTCCGGCGACACACCGGAGATATACGTTTTCCGCAACAGACACTAATTATGGGCGGGCCCCAATACGGGGCCGGTAACGGTCAGCGGTAGCCTGATCAATATTTCCGTGCCGTTCCTGAGTTCGCTGCTCACATCGATGGAGCCGCCATGCAAAACAACAATTTCCTTACTGATAGCCAGTCCCAGTCCGGTACCGGAGATGTCAGCGGTTTCCTCACTGTCAACACGATAGAATTTCTCAAAGATTTTATCTATGTCCTCCGGTCCTA
>DAOWIP010000372.1 GCA_030640865.1 Sedimentisphaerales bacterium
CCAAAAAAAGAAGCGGCCAATAGACCGCCAACATTGCCCAAGGCAATATTTTTCGCAATCTCTTTTGCGTTATCTTACTCATCAATTCCCCAAATACGAATCCACAAAATGTATCGCATGTCCCTGATCCCAGCGTCCTGTCTTTTTCTGCTCATCGCTCGATGACTTCCCGCCGGCCCAGTAGGTATAAATATTGTCCCCTTTGAATCCCGCCGTTGGTTCGGAACGATCATCCACATGTAAATCACCAAACAATACGTTTTGCCATCTGGTTCCGTGATTTCGGCTGTTGCCGTGCCGCGGATTACGCCCATCATCGTCGTCCCAGTCCCCGTCCTGGTTTCTCACCGGCCCATCGCCCGCCTGCTCATTCCGCTGGCCCGTTTGTGTATCATACGCCGGGCTCTTATCCGCCAGCAGGACCAACCTCGCCGATGCACTCGAATCCAGAGGCGACGCCCACGGATCGTTATATGAATAACTCAGATTAGCCATCGACTGAAAATCACGTAAATCATCCCAGCCCTCAATCTTCCAACCGTTTTTCCCGGCAACCTTCCGGGCCGCTTCGATGTCCATCACCTCATCATCCGGCGCACCGGGACAGACAAACATCTTCGGATCGACACCCTCGCATCGTACCAGCAGGTACAGACATCCACCAACAGTCGGCTGACTTGTCCAATCGTCAAATGTCGGATTAGCCCACCGTGTAATCTCGGTACTTCCCCGTCGGTTATACAGTCCCATCCCGAACTGCCCCTGGACCTCTTTCGGCCAGACAATCGGGTTCAAATTCTGATATTCACACTGATACATCTTGATGCCCCTGCCGATCCCATACAAATTACTCATACATCGGATCGGATAAAACGAAGTCTCCTTTACATGGTGCGTACACTGCGGAATAAGGACGAGAGCCACCAATAACAAAACCACAATTACCATTAACTCCGTTCGGGTGAATGTTTTTTCTTTTTTCATGGCTTTCTTTTCTTTCCCTTATATATCTTCCGGGGAAATTGGCTGTTCTTCTTGTCCAAGTTCTATTTGGACAGACGGTTCTGATACGACCTGTTCAAGGATAATTGCAGTGTCCACCGGAAGCTGCTCATCCGGGGTAGCAGTATCGTCGGCCTGCCGCTCACTTGATTGCCCAGGTAATACAGCATTTTTGTCCTCACCGGCAACCTTCGTCTCCATTTCACCGGTAACCATTGCCTCCAACTCGTCGGCCAAGGCATTATAGTCCCAGGCCCCATGGCAATTACGCTCATATTCGAAGATCGTGCGGCCGTAACTGGGTGATTCCGCCAGTTTCACGTTACGCCGAATGCGAGTCTGGAAAATTCGTATATCACGCCAGCAATTATCCTGTTCTCGCTGACGGTTGAAAAACTCCTCGATGTCCCGTACGATTTCCCCCGAAAGAGTGGTCCGAGAGTCGAACATGCAAAACACCAGGCCACTAACCTTTAATTCAGGGTTTATCCGACTTTGTACCAGTAACAAGGTCTCCAATAACTGACTTAAGCCCTGTAACGAGAGAAAATGCGCCTGTAGCGGGATTATTACCTCCCGAGCAGCTCCCAAAGCGTTCAATGTCAACAACCCAAGCGAAGGCGGACAATCAATGAATACATAATCACATTTATGGCTGTATTGCCTGATAGCGTCGCGCAATCTCGTTTCTCGCCCCATAACCGATACTAATTCCTGCTCCGCTGCCGCGAGGTTCAGTTCCGAGGCCAATAGCTTAATATTGTCTCGCACCGGTATTAGTGCCGCCTCAAGGGACTCCTCACGCAGTAAGACCGAATAACTCGACCGTTTAATATTACCGGGCGGAATACCTAAAAAGGTTGTCAGATGAGCCTGCGGGTCCAGGTCGATCAAGATCACTTTCCCGCCCCGTTCGGCCAACTTCGCCGCGAGGTTCACTGTTGTAGTGGTCTTACCAACACCACCCTTTTGATTGACAAAGGCAATAATTCTCACAAGTTCCCATCGCGGCCTTATGCCGCAAACAAAAATATAGCCACAAAGGCACTAAGAAAATCAACAAAAGACGGTTACATAAAAGCCGTTCCCAAAAACTCAATAAGCATTTACAAATCTATTAGTAGCTTATTACAGAGCTATTATAGCCTGATTCGGCTATTTGAGCAAGCCGGCAATATGACGATGAGGCGATATAGGTAGAAATGTAACTCTATATTACAAAAGGAATTACGATGTTCAAGGTAGTGGAGTGCCTGGAATCGGGCAAAAAAAATGGAAGATCCTGCCGTGGCGTGAGGATCTTCCAGGTTTGTTCGCAAATACCACTAAACAATTTTGCAGCGGCTTTGCTTTTGGCGAATCAACCGTTCGGAAAGGCACGTCGGCGATATAATTAAAATTAATCTTCGTTCCGACGAACCTACTGTAGCTTTGACTACAGTTTACTTTCTCCTTGCGGCTTTCTTCTTTTTCTTCGTAGCTTTTTTCTTTTTCTTTGCTACTTTTTTCTTTGCCACTTTCTTTTTCGCTACTTTTTTCTTCTTCGCCATGTGCATCACCTCCCTTCTGAAAGGAATATTAACTGTTATTTTATATTATGTCAAAAAAAAAAAATCACTTTCAATGAATATTTTTTCAACTCTTATGTTTTTTCGGTCCTGCAAAAAGCTATTTGTCAGGCGATTGTTACTTATCTATATTGAAACCTGTGCTTTACTCTATCGGCATATACGCATTAGTAACTTCATTTTATTATAGCATTCCACCAAACGCAGTTCAATCGTGAGCACTATAAATGTTCCTTTTCAATATAACTCATTCGAAAATGAAAACAATAAGAACAACAAAAATGAGTAACGTTGTCTGGTCCGGTGAACAATAACAGATTTATGGATAAAAGCTAAAAGAATATTTTATATTTATAATTTTTTTTACTTTCATACGTAAGAATGTAACAATTTGGCTGATGGGAACTCGGTAAATCGAGTTGACCGGGCTTCGTCCGGGACTTTCCACTGTACTGGTTCAGCGTGAATTGGACAAATCACTTTTACAATTAAGAGACAAACTTGCCTTCGGCAAGGAGGTTTTTTTTAGGCATAAGGGAATCAAGAATACATTTTGAAGGAAGTGTATAGTCCGCAATTTCTTGGACCGAACGGAAGCCACAAGGCTTCTCACTAAAAGGTTTCGCTTCGCGAAGCTATTTTTATCAGGTTTTTAAGGCATGAGAAAGCTCTGAATAGTTCACGGCGCGGCCTTCGGCCGCAACCAAAATAATTATTGTTGCCCCAAAGGTTGTAGGAAAAGTATATTTGGCATACTGTCAGTGTTTGCCGAAAAAATCTTCCTTTTTCGGTGCTCCGAATTTGACTTTTTTTGATTTTTACAAGAGAGGCTGTTCAGCAGGTGAAAGCAACAAAATGAAAAGCAGGGTATTGTGTATTATCAGGCATTCTATATAACCTTTTGGTCATAC
>DAOWIP010000325.1 GCA_030640865.1 Sedimentisphaerales bacterium
AACGGATTATCTTTTCGGCGAGAATAAAGTGGAATTTTCCCGGGTGGTGGCCGTGCCGTATCCACGGAAAGGCCTGTGGTCGCTGGGCCTGGTAACCGGCGCCGGTTTTCGCTCTATGCACGAAACAGCCGGCGACGAGTTTCTGACGGTTTTCATACCCAGTTCGCCGACACCGGTAACTGGCTATGTGATCCATGTGAAAAAGGATGAGGTGATCGATGTGCCGATTACCATCGAAGAAGCGTTGCGTTTCACTGTTAGTGGCGGAGTGATTGTGCCGGGCCACGAGGTGCTGCCGACGCAGAGAATCGAGTTGAAATCAGCTTCCCGGACAGCCCGGATCAAGGCGACAGATAACGAAAAGGAAGAATAAGGCAACCTCTAAAAATGTAAACAGCCGGTAGGGTGGGACTTTGCCCCACGTGTTAGCAGGTCGCTGGTTAGAGTAGCAGAGCTATAAAACCAGTATAACGGAAAGGAGTAAGTATGTTAATCAAAATTACTGGAAGACACATGGAAGTAACCGAGGCGTTACGCAGCTATACGGAAAAGAAAATTGACAGACTGCTGAACAAATACAATCGTGTTTCGGAGATAGAGGTTGTATTTGATAACGAAGCGATGGTGCAGAAAGTGGAAGTGATTATTAAACCCGATAATCATCCGCGTTTTGTCGTACATCACACCGAGGAGGATGCGTACGCCTGTCTGGACGCGGTTATCGACAAAAGCGAACGCCAACTCATCAAGCACAAGGAGAAAACCCGTAACAGGCGTGGACGCACCGGCGCAGCCGAAGCTACCGCTGAGGTCATAGAATCCCGAAGCGAAAAAGAACAACAGGATTTATGAGTTGTGGGTTGTGAGTAAGGTGGCGCCTTTCTGTGAAGCGCAGAGATGCAGGCAATACAGGAGTAATGACAGATGAAATTGAGTGACTTTATGGTCAGTGAAGCGATTGTTCCGCAGTTACAATCCACCAGTCGGGATGATGCCGTTCGTGAACTGGTGGAGGCGTTGGCACACGCGGGCAAGGTCGCCACAAAGCAGGTTGATGAAATAGTGCAGAAGATTATCGAACGTGAAACCCAGGGTAGTACAGGGATCGGCAAGGGGATAGCGGTGCCGCATATCAAACATCCCAGCACAACCGAAATTGTCGGCACAATCGGATGCAGTCGCAACGGCATCGAATTCAACTCGCTCGACAAGGCGCCGGTCTATTCGGTACTGTTGCTGTTGAGTCCGCCGAATGATCCGGACCGGCATCTGGAGGCTATGGAGAGTCTTTTCGCTCATCTGCAGCGCGACCGATTCCGCAAGTTTCTGCGTCAGTCAGAGAGCACCGAGGCAATCATCGATCTGATCCAGGAAGCCGACGAAGCTCAACAGGAAAGTGGACTTTGAGAAGTGGATAGGTGTATAGGTATATGAGTATAAGGGTGTATGGGTGTATGAGTTCCCCCATATACCCATATAATGAAAGAAACAAGATGCAGCCGTCGCCGGCACAAGATTATAATATAGCAGAGAAAATCGTGGAAATCCACAACGAGGAAGGACTGCATATGCGTCCAGCCATGAAGTTCGTGGACTGCGCCAACAGTTTCGAATCGAAAATAACCGTAAGCAAAGGTCCTCTCGTTGTGGATGGTAAAAGTATTATGCAGGTTACCACGCTGGTCGCCGGCAAAGGTACTCAATTAAAAATCAACGCCGCTGGCAGCGATGCCCGCGAGGCGGTTGATGCGCTGGCGGCCCTGATCGACGAAATATCAGGCAGCGAAAATTAATGGAAATAATCAAGGGAATTGGTGTATCGCCCGGAGTAGCTATCTGCTCCGCCGTGGTTCTGGATGCTGAGGATTATCGCATCCCGCAGCGTATAGTTCACCATACGCAGGTGCGTAGGGAGGTGCAACGACTGCGCAAAGCTTTTCTGGACGCAATTGAGGAGGTAAGTAATCTCCAGGTTGCCCAGGCAGAGCTTTGGGATAGTCGCATAAAGGATATTTTCGCTGTCCATCTTCATTTTCTCAGGGACAGATCGTTGCGACGTCAGATCACCGATCTGATCGATAAGAAACATTATACCGCTGAGTACGCGGTTACAGTCATTATGAAGGAGGTAGCCAAGCGTTTCGTTCAGGCTGAGGACGCCTATATCTCCGAGCGTGCCAGCGACATCTATGATATCGAGAAACGTCTGTTACGACATCTGATCGGTGATCGCAGAGAAGACCTGGAGCACCTGCGAGAATCGGTGGTGGTTATCGCACACGACCTGACCCCCACGCAAACCGCCGGCTTTGACCAGAACTATATCAAGGGTATAGCCACTGACGCCGGC